>JABDPP010000104.1 GCA_013042765.1 Litoreibacter sp. | reverse complement strand
GGGCAACGCGGCGCAGCTCAGAGACGGGTGTGCCGGAGACACGCTCGACTTCTTCAGGTCACAACATGTCCACTACATCCTTGATCAGGTCCATACCCAAGACACCGTTGCGGATGAACTCTTTGTCCTCCCAGCCGTTCTCGAAGATGTGCCACAGGATACCCCAGACCAGAGCGACGTCGGTACCGGGGCGGAAGCGGACGAATTCGTCAGCGTGGGCCGCGGTGCGCGTGAAGCGCGGGTCGCAGACGATCAGCGGTGCGTTGTTCTGCTCTTTCGCCTTGAGGACGTGAAGCAGCGACACCGGGTGGGCCTCAGCAGGGTTACCACCGATGATGAAGATCGCCTTGGAGTTGTGGATGTCGTTGTAGGAGTTGGTCATGGCGCCGTAGCCCCATGTGTTTGCAACACCTGCAACCGTGGTCGAGTGACAGATACGGGCCTGGTGGTCGACGTTGTTGGTACCCCAGTAGGCAGCAAACTTACGGAACAGGAAGGCCTGCTCGTTGTTGTGCTTCGCGGAGCCGAGCCAGTAGACGCTGTCAGGTCCGCTTTCGTCGCGGATCTGCATCATGCCGTCGCCGATCTCGTTGATCGCCTGCTCCCAGCTGATGCGCTTCCACTCACCACCCTCTTTCTTCATCGGGTACTTGAGGCGGCGCTCACCATGAGCGTGCTCACGAACAGCCGCGCCCTTGGAGCAATGCGCCCCGAGGTTGAACGGGCTGTCCCAGCCGGGTTCCTGACCCGTCCAGACACCGTTCTGCACCTCTGCAATGACGGTACAACCGACCGAGCAGTGTGTGCAGACAGATTTGATGGTTTCAACCGCACCGTTCACAGCGGTTTGCGCAGAAGCCTGCGTTACCGTGCCGCCAGTGGCTGCGATTGCGGCGAGGCCACCGATGGCCAGGCCTGAGCCACGCAAAAATGCGCGGCGGTCGACTGATGCATTTGCAACATCCGACAGGATACTTGTCCGCTGGGAGCGTCTCGCAACCCCGTTGGTCTTTTTCCTTAACATGTTATCCTCCCTTGCTGCCCATTCGGGCGTGCAGGTTAGTTACGAAAATTCCTCTGACAGTCGGGCGTCACGCAACCAGTCGTCATCGGGTCTTAAGTGATGGCGTCCGGATCTGAATCAGAACCGGGTGCTATCGAGATATGCCCGCGTATGTGCGGTGTCCTGCATCTTTTCGAGTGAAAGATCAGG
Organism: Litoreibacter sp.; assembly: GCA_013042765.1. Lineage (GTDB taxonomy): Bacteria > Pseudomonadota > Alphaproteobacteria > Rhodobacterales > Rhodobacteraceae > Litoreibacter. The sequence goes on along the minus strand of JABDPP010000104.1, from coordinate 7,124 downwards.
TTCGGCAGCCTCAGCCTGCGTGCCGCTGACAGCGACCGCAGCCACTGCAGCAGGAGCTGCTGTGCCTGCCATTTTCAAAAAATCACGACGGCTAGCGGTGCCTTCGGTCTTCTTCGTCATGGGATGTCTCCCTTCCTTGGTTATGGCGGACCGAAATCTGGCCCACCGGTGAATGGCGGGTTACCCTGCCGTCATCCGGAACGCTTCACGCTCAATATCCATGAACACCTTGCCGACAGAGCCGACAGAGGCATACAGAACCGAGTTCTTGGCAGCTTCCAAATCTGAATAAAAATGCCCGGCCCATGGGCCGATATGCTTGTTGAAGAACGTTTTCTGGTCCTCCAGCGAGGCCGGCGCGCCGAAGCGGCCGACGATCATGCCCGCCATCATCTCCATCAGGGAGGCGATGTTGTCTTCGGGCTCATAGACGTTCTGAGCGCGGGTGATGCGCCGGGCGGCCATGTCGTTGCGCAGCACGGCCAGAGGTTTCTCGTTCAGGAACCCGGTCAGGTAATAGCTGGCATAGGGCAAGAGCTCGCCACGGCCGAGGCCGATGAAGAGCGCATTGAATTCGCTCTCGACCTTCTTGGGCTTGCAGGCCTTGGCGACCCGAGACAGGCCCGAGATGGCCTTGCCCAGCTCGCTCTCGTCGCCCGACAGACCGGCGGTCTGGTCCAGCAGGAACTGGTCGGGCGGGCCGGACAGGATCAGGCCCAGGTAGTTGTAGAGATCGGCACGGAGCCGGTCTTCATTTGCAATATCAACAGTTTCAGCGGCAGCGTTCATGCGGTTTCCGTTTCAAAAGAAAAGTACATCCGGCGCGGCGCGGTGAGCACCGGCGCATCGGACGTGTCATCTGTAAGTTCAGTGGCGGCCGTTGCGCCTTGCCAGTCGCCCGGCGCAGGCTCAGCGCCAGCTTGAGGTGCAGCCTCAGCGGTATCGGCGTTGGCATCGGCACCGGCCTCATCCACCTCGTCAACGTCATCCTGAAGCGCGAGGTCGTCTTCGGCAGGGGCCTCCCCCTCTTCAAGCACGGCCAGTTCTTTTTCGGCCTCTTCCGCCGCCTGACGCTCCATCTCGAGCACATGGCGCATCATGCCCTTGCCGACCTGATAGGCGGTCTGCAGGTTTTCCACGACCATCGCGCTGTCGGTGAAGTCCTGCCCGTAATCGACGAGACCGTCGACATTGGCCAGCACCGGGTTGGTGGTCCACAAACGGCGCAAGGCCCGACGGCGCAGGCGGTCGGGCACGGCTTTCGACATGAAACCGGTGAAGTCATCCCCCTCCCCGAGCGTGTCGGGATCGGGCAGGTCGAGCTCGGCGAGAATTTCCTCGTCGGTCTTCTCGGCCTGCTTTTCGGCCTCCTCGGCTTCGGCGCGGGACGCAAGGGCGGCGGTTTCCGCCTCGGCCTCCGCCTCGACAGCCGCGCGACGGCGCGACCAGAAGTTGCTCTCACCGCTCAATGGATCGTCTCCTTCTCGGAGCGGGTCGGCGCGCGGTAAACATCGGTCAGTTGCGAGATGCGACTGTCGCCAATGCCGTCCTCGACCAGATCGGTCCGCTGTTTGTCACGGCGGCGCTTCACGAAGACTTCCTCCTCGTGGTGCAACTCGACAAAGTCCCGGATCCAGGCGACCAGCCCTTCGGGCATCGGCACCTTCTCGACGATCTCTTCGCCGCTGTCAGCGTAGTCCTGCCCCTCATAGGGCGAGGCGGTCGCCAGAACGACCTCCAGCGGCGCCTTGTCATCGCCGGTTTCGCGCATCACCACGTAGATCGCGGGAACTTTCGCGGAGATCCCGGTCAGGTAGGCCTCAGTGTCGGTGCGATAGAGCTCCAGCGGCACGGTGGCGGCGTGGTATTCGGTGACATCATCCTGCTCGCGCATCACACGCCAATCGGCAGACCCGGCACCGGGCAGAACGGCAACAGCACTCCACGTCCAACGCGCCCAGCGGGTCACACCAGGAACGCGCCGAACCACCACTCCGAGCGGAATCGACTGAAATCTGGATTCAGGTGCTGCCAATGTTCCTCCCAAAACGTGACATTCGTTATTCTTGATTTGTTACAGCCAATGGTGATCCAGAAGTGAAAAACTTGAAAGGCTTTTTTGCATGTAAATGAACAATTTTTTCGCTTTTTCGGATTGGCTGCCGGGCATGTGTCAGTTCTTTATGACAGAGTAAGGACGCCAAGACAGTTTCGATTCTTTTCGCACACTCATTTGCACTTTTTTTGATACCGGTCATTTTTCGCCCGCCTTGTCAGGAGAAAATCGGGTTTACGCCCCCTTGAAAGCTGCCTATCAACTTCCAAACCTTAGAAATGAGGTCAGGAATAAGCCGGGGGGAAAATCATGACAAAGAAACTGGTCCTGTGCGATTGTCTGGGCAGTCAATCGCTCGGTGCGGACGCGATCGGCGCAGCCACTGGGTTGAGCTGTTCGCGGGTCTTCACGAACCTCTGCGAGGCCCAGATCGAGGATGCCGCAAAGGCGATTGCCGAGGGCGACGTGATCCTCGCCTGCCAACAGGAACGTCAACGATTTGAAGAGCTTGCGGCGGAAATCGAAGCCGAGATTCCGACCTTCCTCGACCTGCGCGATCGGGCCGGCTGGTCCGATGACACGCAAGCCCCCGCGAAGATGGCGGCCCTTGCCGCAGAGGCCGCCCTGCCCGCTCCCACCTCCAAGTCCGTCGATGTTCATTCCGAGGGCCTGTGCCTGATCATCGGCGCCGCGAGCGCCGCCCTGCCCGCCGCCGAAGCGCTGTGCGAAACGTTGGGCGTGACTGTTCTTCTGACCGATGAGAGTGACGATACCCCGCTCGACCGCCGCTATGACACGCTGCAGGGCAAGCTCAGCCGCGCCTCGGGCGCCCTGGGCGGATTCGAGGTGCGCATCGACGCTTTGCGCCAGCGAATCGCGGGGGGTCGCGGCGCGCCGACCCTGACCGAGCCGCGCGACGGCGCCCTGTCCCAATGCGACATCATTCTGGACCTCACCGGCGGCACGCCGCTCTTTCCGGCGCCTGAAAAGCGGGAGGGCTACCTGCGCGCCGATCCAAAAAGCCAGCCTGCCGTCGCAAGCGTGATCCTTCAGGCCAGCCAGCTTGTCGGCACGTTCGAAAAACCACTTTACGTTCGGCTTGAGCCCGCGCTCTGCGCTCATTCGCGGGCCGAACAGCCGGCCTGTTCGAACTGCCTCGACGTCTGCCCCACCGGTGCGATCACCTCGGCCGGTGAACACGTGGCCATCGACCCGATGATCTGTGCGGGCTGCGGCGCCTGTTCGGCGCTTTGCCCGTCGGGAGCCATCAGCTATGACGCGCCGCCGGTCGCCACGATCTTCCGGCGGATCGAGACGCTCGCCTCCACCTTCCGCAAAGCAGGTGGCAGCGCCCCGAAACTGCTGGTACATGATACCGATTACGGGACCGAGATGATCGGGCTCGCGGCCCGGTTTGGCCGTGGTCTGCCCGCCGACGTGGTGCCGCTGGAGGTTGACGCGCTGTCGGGCTTTGGCCACGCCGAGATGCTGGCAGCCCTTGGCGCCGGGTTCGCCCGCGTGGATGTGCTGCTGGCCCCGAAAACCGAGCGCGACGTGCTGGAGCGCGAAACCGCGCTGGCCGATGCCATCTCGGGCAAAGACGGCCTGCGGCTGTTGGATCTGGGTGACCCTGATGCGCTGTCGGACGCGCTTTATGGTGCCGAGGCCCCCGCCGCGCTGGAGACACCGATCCTGCCCATCGGCACCCGCCGCCAGGTCACCCGAGTGGCCGCCAAGGCGCTGCAGCCCGAGGCCGAGATCCTCGATCTGCCTGAGAACGCCCCTTACGGCGCGGTGGTGGTCGACACGGATGCCTGCACGCTGTGCCTGTCCTGCGTATCGCTCTGCCCGTCGGGCGCGTTGGGCGACAATCCCGACCTGCCGCAGCTGCGTTTCCAGGAGGATGCCTGCCTGCAATGTGGACTGTGCGCCAATATCTGCCCGGAAAAGGCGATCACGCTGGCGCCGCGGCTGAACCTGACCGACGCGGCGCTGGCCCAGACGGTCGTGCACGAGGAAGAGCCGTTTGCCTGTATCGAATGCGGTGTGTTGTTCGGCTCGAAATCAACCGTTGAGAAGATCACCGAGAAGCTGGCCGGCAAGCACGCGATGTTTGCCAGCTCGCAGGCCGCGAAGATGATCCAGATGTGCGACAACTGCCGGATCAACGCGCAGTATCATTCAGAAAACAACCCGTTTGCCATGGGTGAGCGCCCGAAGGTGCGCACCACGGAAGACTACTTCTCGAAGCGCAAGGATCACTGAGATTGGATCGGAGCGCCCAGATCGGCCGGTTCAACCTTGGCCACGTAGGCGAGGATCGCCTCCAGATCATCCAGCGTGATGCTAAGCGGCACGATGGGCGACGGGCGTTCGGGATCGAAGGGTTCGGTCACGTCCTCGATCTGGGTGAAGGCGGGATGCGGGTTGAGCGAGAAGAAGGCCTGAAACCGGTCCTCCCAGTTCGACAGCGTGCGCAGGACCGCAAAAGACGGGGTCGAGTCGATGCCGTTCTGCTTGTTGATCTCGCCGATCACGTGGCAGCGCCCGCAATGGGTCAGCGACAGCTCGGCGCCAAGCTTGGCGTCCCCGTCGAAACTGACGACGACCTGAACCTCTTCCTTGCGGATCTCGGCGCTGAAAAGCTGGGTGCCGTCGGGCTTGAAGGCCTCGATCGTGCGCCGTCCCACATCCGAGCCAAGCCAGTCCGCAAACCGCTTCGTATGCGCGGTCTCGTCATGGGAGAAACGCCAGATCGCGCCAGCCCCCTCAAAGACCGGCCTTCCCTCGGAGCCGAAGCTGGCCTCGGCCACGTCGCCCGCACCGACCACGGAGATGCGGATCCCCGTTTTCAGGGAGAAACGCGGCAAAAGATGTTTGAGAAATCCGGTTTCGGTCAGCGAGTCCGGCGCGCTCAGCCGGAAGGTTTTTTCCTGCGCCACAAGGCTCGCGGGCCACAGCGCAAATACGAGAAGAAGAGAGAATATCAATCGCAATGCAACGGCATCCATATTCAGTTGGATCGGGTTGCAAGCCTAGGGGCCGTGGCCTAAATCCGTCAATGCCTCGGGCGAAAATCGGACAACAAAAAATGGGAGATCCCGATGAGTGAAGATTTCAACATGTCGATGCGCAAGTTCCTCAAGCAGGTCGGCGTCACCTCGCAGCAGGCCATTGAGCAGGCCCTGCGCGACGCGGGCGACACCACCGGCAAGACCTTCGAGGCGAAGATGGTTCTGACCATTGACGGGCTCGACATGGAACATGTCGTCACCGGCAAGATCGAGGGGCAGTCGTAACGTGTCTGTTACCCGTGAATCCGTTCTGGACGCCCTCAAGCAAATCAAAGATCCGGTCAGCGCACAGGATCAGGATATCGTTGGCGGCGGACTTGTTCGTGCCCTGACCGTCGAGGATGGCGCAGTCCGCTTCGTGATCGAGGTGAACCCGTCCCACGCGCAAGCCTACGAGGCCGTGCGCGCCGATGCCGAAGCAAAAATCAAAGCGCTTGAGGGTGTTAGCAGCGTCTCCGCCGTGATGACCGCCCACTCCGCCAAGGCGCCGCCGCCCGACCTCAAGCCCGGCCGCAAGGCGGAACCGAAAGGCCCGCAGAAAGTGCCCGGCGTGGACCGGATCGTAGCCATTGCCTCTGGCAAGGGCGGGGTCGGCAAGTCCACCCTCTCGGCCAACCTCGCCTGTGCGCTGGCCGCCGAAGGGCGCCGCGTGGGCCTTCTGGATGCCGATGTTTACGGGCCGTCACAGCCGCGGATGCTTGGCGTCTCCGGCCGCCCTGCCTCGCCCGATGGCAAAACCATCCTGCCGATGCGCAACCACGGTGTCACGATGATGTCGATGGGTCTGATGACCAACGAAGGTCAGGCGGTTGTCTGGCGCGGTCCCATGCTGATGGGCGCACTGCAGCAGATGCTGACGCAGGTGCAGTGGGGGGCGCTCGACGTGCTGATCGTGGACTTGCCGCCGGGCACCGGTGACGTGCAGATGACACTGGCCCAAAAGGCCCATGTGGATGGCGCGATCGTGGTTTCCACGCCGCAGGACGTCGCGCTTCTGGACGCGCGCAAGGGCATCGACATGTTCAACCAGCTGGGCACACCGATCCTTGGCATGATCGAGAACATGAGCACCCATATCTGCTCCCAATGCGGCCATGAAGAGCATGTCTTCGGCCATGGTGGCGTGGCGGCCGAGGCCAAGAAGCTGGGCGTGCCGCTGCTGGCGGAAATCCCGCTCGATCTCGACATCCGGCTAGCCGCTGACGGCGGTGCGCCGATCGTCATTTCCAAACCCGACAGCCCGCAGGCCGAGAGCTTCCGGGCCATCGCGCGTCAACTGGTGGCAGACGGTCTGGCATGAGCGAGGTCAGCTTCCCTCCCCTGATGTCCGGCGAGGCGGTCGAGGGCGCCATCGATCCGTTCGACAAGGCCCGCGCCATGGCGCTGGTGGGCTGCGACGCAGGGACTGTGGTCTACAATCTCGGGGCCAGCAGCCTGCGCGCCGCACTGGTGGTGGCTCCCGAAGTGCCCCTGAAGGACGCCATCGCGATGCTGCCGGTCTGCGGCGTGGGGTTCCAGAACGCGCTTGGCGCGCTGGCCCCGCCCGAGGTCGGCGTGCATCTGGACTGGAACGGCGGCATCCGCATCAACGGGGCCGCCTGCGGACGGCTGCGTGTCGCCGCCTCGACCGACGATCCGGAAGCCGAGCCCGATTGGCTGGTGGTGGGCTTCGAGTTGCCGCTCTGGCCCGAGGGCGACAATCCGGGCGAGACGCCGGACCAGACCTCGCTTTACGCCGAGGGCTGCGCCGACGTGGAGGCCGACCGGCTTCTGGAAAGCTGGGCCAAGCATAGCCTCGTTTGGATCAACCGTTGGATCGACGAAGGCGCGCAACCGCTGCACAAGGAATGGTGCGGGCTGGCGCAGGGCATCGGTGAAGAAATTGAAATTACGGGAAAAACCGGGATTTACCTTGGTGTTGACGAGCGCTTCGGCATGCTCTTGCGCCAGGGCGAGACCACAGAACTGATCCCGATGACAGAGCTTTTGGAGAC
>JABDPP010000102.1 GCA_013042765.1 Litoreibacter sp. | reverse complement strand
ATGCTAAGCGAGAACCCGTCCCGCGTTCTGATGAGCGAAGGCGCTGGCAAAACCATTGTGTGGGTCGGCAACAAGGGAAACCTTGCCAATATATGGGAGTCGCTGGGCGCACCGGGCCCGGCACCGTTGGAGTATGGCGATGTCTTCATTGTCGAGCCCGCGCCATCGGGACCGCCAAGCGTCATCCGCCGGAGCTATGAGCCCTGAGCGCGCACCTAACCGGGCCTCACATGACCCACAATCGCAAAAAAGCCGGCCCCCTGAGGCCGGCTTGGTTTTTCTTCCCTGCTGTCCTTCGGGACATCTTTAGTCGTCGCGGTGCACTTTTTCGCGACGTTCATGACGCTCCTGGGCCTCAAGGCTCAGAGTGGCGATTGGGCGTGCATCCAGACGCTTCAGTGAAATCGGCTCTCCGGTGTCCTCGCAATAGCCGTACTCGCCTTCTTCGATCCGGCGCAGCGCGCTGTCGATTTTGGCGATCAGCTTGCGCTGACGGTCCCGGGTGCGCAACTCCAGCGCACGGTCGGTCTCTTCGCTGGCACGGTCGGCAATATCGGGGATATTGCGTGTCGCATCCTGCATTCCCTCAATGGTCAGAGCACTTTCTTCCAGGATCGCTATTTTCCAATCGAGAAGTTTTCTACGGAAATACTCCGTCTGCCGCTCATTCATGAATGGCTCGTCTTCGGCAGGATGATAATCGTCTGGTAGAAAAATTTCGGCTTTCATGACCGCTCCCTTTTTATGTAATGCACCTCGTCTTGCGACTCAGGCCGTTCGCGCATTTTGAAGTATTACGCATCCCATATCGAAACGACCGACCCTTGTCACGCAGATAAGACACGTTAAGACGTGCGTGTGAGACGCGCATTGACCGCCAAATCAGAAGAATAAGGGCCTGAGCACATGAAATTTTCCGGAACAGAAAGCTATGTGGCCACGGAGGACCTGACCGTAGCTGTCAACGCGGCGGTTACGCTGGAGCGTCCACTTCTCGTGAAAGGCGAGCCGGGCACCGGAAAAACCGAACTCGCGCGCCAGGTTGCGGACGCGCTCGGCCTTGAGATGATCGAGTGGCACATCAAATCCACCACGAAAGCGCAGCAGGGTCTCTACGAATATGACGCCGTCAGCCGCTTGCGCGACAGCCAACTGGGCGACAAGCGCGTGCATGACGTGCGCAACTACATCCGCCGCGGCAAGCTCTGGCAGGCCTTCGAGGCCTCACAGAAATGCGTCCTGCTGATCGACGAGATAGACAAGGCCGATATCGAGTATCCAAACGACTTGCTGCAGGAACTCGACCGCATGGAATTCCATGTCTACGAAACCGGAGAGACCATCACGGCAACAAATCGCCCAATCGTGATCATCACCTCCAACAACGAAAAAGAACTGCCCGACGCCTTCCTGCGTCGCTGCTTTTTCCACTATATTCGCTTCCCGGATATGGAGACGATGCGCAAGATCGTCGAGGTCCATCATCCCGGCATCAAGGGCGCGCTGCTGACCACGGCCCTGACCGAGTTTTACGAGATTCGCGAAACCGGTGGGCTCAAGAAAAAACCTTCCACGTCAGAGGTTCTGGACTGGCTGAAACTACTACTGGCGGAGGATCTCGATCCTGCCGACCTGAAGCGAGAAGGTGCCAACGCACTGCCTAAGCTGCATGGGGCACTTCTAAAGAACGAACAGGACGTACATCTTTTCGAGCGGCTTGCTTTCATGGCGCGCGGACAGCGTTAACCCTTTCATTTCTCTTCAAATATCCCCGCCGGAGGCGGAACCCCAATGTCCCTGAACATTCGCCCGCTACGACCTGAGGATGAAGCCCAATGGCGTCGCCTGTGGGCCGCCTATCTCGAGTTCTACGAGACATCCGTCACCGAGGAGGTCTACGAGACCTACTTTCAAAGGCTTCTGGGCAGCGATCCGCAGGACTATTCCTGCCTGATCGCCGAGATGGACGGCAAACCGGTCGGCCTGACCCATTACCTGTTTCATCGCCACGGCTGGAGGACCGAGAACGTCTGTTACCTGCAGGACCTCTACGCCGATCCGGATGTGCGCGGCAAAGGTGTGGGGCGAGCCCTGATCGAAGCAGTTTACGTCGCCGCGGATGCGGCCGGGGCACCGGGGGTCTACTGGCTGACGCAAGACTTCAACTTGACCGCCCGCCAGCTTTATGACCGGATTGGCACCGTGACCCCGTTCATTAAATACAATCGCAGCTAGTGTGATGATGCCTCGCCTTCTTCTCCTGCTCCTTTTCACGCTGGCCGGCTGCGCGCCCGGCCAGTGGTCGGACGTTCCGGAACGACGGGCGCCAAACATCGTAATGCCGGAAATGAAGTCCTTCTCGGCCCGCCGCGCTGCACCGGCCAACCGCTCCAATGCGCAGATCGCACGGGATTTCCTGGATCTCTCCTTCCAGATGGAGAGCGGACGCCCGATCCCGATGCTCACGAGATTTCGTGGTCCGGTGAAAGTGGCTGTCAAGGGCACCCCTCCAGCCAGCCTCGAAAAGGATCTCGCTGAGCTTATCGGACGCCTGCGTCAGGAGGCCCGGATCGACATTTCCCGGGCCACGCAGAACGAGCCGGCGCAGATTACGATCGAAACGGTGCCGCAAAGGCAGTTGCAGCGCGCGGTGCCGCAGGCCGCCTGTTTCGTCGTTCCGAACGTATCGGGCTGGTCTGATTTCAAGCGCAATCGAAACCGCGATGCGGCCGACTGGACGCAACTGACGGAGCGGACTACCGCCACGGTCATCATCCCCTCGGATGTCAGTCCACAGGAAGTGCGCGATTGCCTCCATGAGGAAATCGCACAGGCGTTGGGACCGCTCAACGATCTTTACCGCCTGCCCGACAGCATCTTCAACGATGACAACTTTCACACTGTTCTGACCGGGTTCGACATGTTGATCCTGCGGGCCTATTACAGCCGTGAATTGCCTAACGGCACGCGCAGAGACGAGGCGGCGCGGGTACTCCCGCGCCTGCTCGATCGTCTCAACCCGCGCGGGCGCTCATCAGCGATCGAGTATGTCTCCACCACGCCGCCGCAATGGAACGAGGCAATCACGCGAGCGCTGTCGACACGCTCCTCCAGCACAAGGCGCATTGCCTACGCTGCCAAGGCCGTCGGGATAGCCGAGAAGCTGGGCTGGCGCGACAACCGGCTGGCCTTCAGCCTGTTCGTGCAGGGACGCGTGGCGCTTGGCGTGAACTCCGACACCGCCATTGCGAGCTTCCTGCAGGCGGGCGCACTCTACAAGGCGCTCTACAAAAACTCGGTCCACACGGCCCACGTCGCCACCCAGATGTCGGCCTTCGCCCTCTCTTCGGGGCAGTATGAAACTGCGATTGCCATCGTGAACGACGCCTTGCCGGCAACGCGGGCCTCGGAAAATGCGGCGCTGTTGTCGACGCTCCTGATGATAAAAGCCGAGGCGCTCGACGCCGCGAACCGAGGTCAGGAGGCGCAGATTGTCCGGCTCGACAGTCTCGCTTGGGGACAGTATGGGTTCGGTTCCGAGCAAAAAGTCCGGGCACGGCTCTCCGAAATTCGTGCCCTCGCACAAACATCAACCTGAGGTTTAGAATGGCCCCTCTTATCGGACTGGTCCTGGGTGCTTTAACCGGCGCATTCCTTGCGAGGAAGCGCGGCGGCAGCCGATTGGACATGGCGCAATATGGCGCTGGTTTCGCGATCCTCTTTGGCGTGATCGGCCTGTTCATCGCGATCTTCCTGGCCCGCGGGGCAACCTGATCCGCGATGTTCCTGCCGTTCTTCGATAATTTGCGATCGGCAAGAGTTCCGGTCTCACTGCGGGAATATCTCGCCTTTCTCGAAGGCATGAGGGCAGGTCTTGTCACGTATGACATCGACGGCTTCTACTATCTGGCCCGCGCGACCATGGTCAAAGATGAACGCCACCTCGACAGGTTCGATCAGGCTTTTGCCGCCACGTTCGAGGGTCTGGAGAACATCGCCCTGGACGAGGTTCTGGAGGCGATAGAACTGCCGCAGGACTGGCTCGAAAAGCTCGCTGAGAAGAACCTCTCCGAAGAAGAACGCGCACAGATCGAAGCTCTTGGCGGTCTTGAGAAACTGATGGAGACGTTGAAAAAGCGCCTCGAGGAGCAAAAAGGCCGCCATCAGGGTGGCAGCAAATGGATAGGCACGGCCGGAACCTCGCCATTCGGGGCCTATGGCTACAATCCCGAGGGTGTGCGCATCGGCCAGTCCGAGAGCCGCCACCAACGCGCCGTGAAGGTTTGGGACAAGCGCGAGTTTCGCAACCTCGATGACAGCGTCGAGCTGGGCACGCGCAATATCAAGGTTGCCATGAAACGCCTGCGCCGCTGGGCGCGGGACGGTGCGGCGGAAGAGCTTGACCTGAACGGCACGATCCGGGCGACGGCCGAACATGGCTACCTCGACGTCAAAACGCGGCCAGAACGGCGCAATTCCGTGAAAGTCCTTCTGTTTCTCGATGTGGGAGGGTCCATGGACCCTCATATCCGGATGGTCGAAGAACTGTTCTCCGCCGCCAAGTCCGAGTTCAAGCATCTGGAATATTTCTACTTCCACAACTGCCTGTATGAGGGCGTCTGGCGGGACAATGCCCGACGCTGGAACGACCAGACCCCCACGTGGGAGGTGCTGCGGACCTATGGCTCCGACTATAAATGCATCTTCGTGGGCGACGCCTCCATGAGCCCTTACGAGATCGCCTATCCCGGCGGCGCGAACGAGCATCACAACCCTGAGGCAGGTCAGGTCTGGCTGACGCGTGCGCGCGACCAGTGGCCCGATCACATGTGGATCAATCCCCTGCCCGAGCGCTACTGGCGCTACACCCAATCGATCCAGATGATACAGGATATTTTCGGCCCGGACCGCATGGTTCCGATGACACTCAAGGGGATCGAGGCCGGCATGAAGGAACTCAGCCGCTAGAAGTCTCCTAGCGTCCTGCATGAAATCCCTTCCTTGAGGTTTCGAAATCGGGTTGGGTGACGGGAAACATGCAGCGGAGACCTTGTCGTGCCGATCCATTTTACCGAAGCCGAATTCACAGCCCGCCGGGCGTCCGCAACGCAAGCGCTGAAGGATGCAGAGCTTGATGCGCTGCTGATGTTCTCCCCCGAAAGCCATCTCTGGATCTCGGGCTACGACACGTTCGGTTTCGCGATGTTCCAGTGCATGGTCCTGACCACCAACGGGCAACTGGCCCTGCTCACAAGGATGCCGGATCTGCGGCAGGCGCTGCACACGTCGGTTCTGGCTCGGGACGATATCCATATCTGGCACGAACGCGAGGGGGCGAACCCGGCCGATGACCTGAAAGCGCTGTTGCGAAAGCTGGGCGTCGCGGGCGAACGCATCGGCGTCGAAAGCCAGACTGCGGGCCTGACCGACTTCAACGGAAGGATGGTGCGCGCGGCCCTTGGCGAGATGGCCGATGCCTCGGACCTGATCCGGGCGCTCCGGCGGGTCAAATCACCCACCGAAATCGAGATGCACCGCAGAGCTGCCGCTCTGTCGGATGATGCGCTCGATGCCGCGCTTGAAACCACTCGCGCGGGCGCTTTCGAGGGCGATATCCTTGCCGCGATGCAGGGCGCGGTCTTCAAAGGCGGCGGCGATTACGCGGGCAACGAATTTATCATCGGTTCGGGCCCGGGCGCGCTTCTCTGCCGTTATTTTTCCGGGCGTCGGCACCTTGATGATCAGGATCATCTCACGCTGGAATGGTCCGGCGCCTATGCCCGCTACCATGCCGCCATGATGCAGACACTGGTCGTCGGAAAAGCCTCAGAAACCCAGCGCAGGATGCATGCCGCCTGCCGCGAAGCGCTGGAGGCCTGCGAGGCCGCGATCAGGCCCGGTGTAGCGATGGCCGATGTCTACACGGCCCATGCCCGCGTCTTTGACGAGGCTGGCTACGGACACGCCCGCCTGCAGGCCTGCGGGTACGGCATGGGCGCGGTCTACACCCCGATCTGGGTCGATTTCCCGATGTTTTACGAGGGAAATCCGCTGCTGATGCAGGCGGGGCAGGTTTTTTTCCTGCACATGATCCTGATGGACAGCGAAGCGAGTCAGGCCATGTGCCTCGGCCACTCGGTTCTTGTGACCGAGACAGGGGCCGAGCGGTTATCGCGTCACGACCCCGCTCTCTTCGAGTTATGACTTGCCGCCCCCGCACCAAACCCCCATATCCCTGACATGCTCAAGCTGACACCCATTCTTCTGGCCGTGCTCTATGCCCTGGTGATGTACAAATTCTCCGCTTGGAACACCAAGCGGACGCTGGATGCGCAATCCAATCCGCTGGCCGATCCGGTTCTCGAAAAGCTGAACCGTGCGATGGCCGGCGCGCTCGACCTGCCGCGGATCAAGGTCAATATATACGAGATCGACCCGGTGAACGGCTTGGCCGCACCCGACGGGCGAATCTTCATCACCCGCGGCTTTTTCAATAAATACAAGGCGGGCGATGTCACAGCCGAGGAGATGGCCAGCGTCATCGCCCATGAGCTTGGGCATGTCGCGCTTGGGCATTCGCGGCGACGGATGATCGATTTCTCCGGCCAGAACGCGATCCGCGTTGCGCTGGCCACGATCCTGGGGCGCCTAATCCCCGGGGTGGGCGTGTGGCTCGCCAATATGTTGACAACGCTTCTGGCGGCCCGCCTGTCGCGTCAGGATGAATACGAGGCCGATGCCTATGCCTCCGCCCTGCTGACAAAGGCCGGGATCGGAACCGGGCCGCAGAAATCGCTATTCGAGAAGCTAGACCGACTTAGCGCGGGCGCGGGCGCCGTGACCCCGGCTTGGCTGCTCAGCCACCCGAAAACGGCTGACCGCATCGCCGCGATCGAGGCAAATGAGCAGAAGTGGAACGTGGTAACGGACTGACGGTCCGTCAGCGCATCAGCGCTTTGCCCAGCCTCGGCAGACGTGCACGTTTCAGAAGGGCACGCAGCGGCAGAGCTTCTCCTGACATGCGCTCCGCCGTTTCATGAACGCCGCGGACCACCTCTTCGATCGCGTCAGAGT
>JABDPP010000152.1 GCA_013042765.1 Litoreibacter sp. | reverse complement strand
CCGCCCTTTTGACGCTGCTCCGTCGCAAGGCCGTTTTCTTCCCAATCCCCGGCCACCGCACGATCTGCATATTCCGACCAGGTATCGGACCAATCGCCAAGCTCATAGCCATGCCAGGGCGGTTGTGGCGTCAGCCTTGGGAGTTGAAGTTCTTCCCATATCTCCTTGGCACGGCTCATGTATTTTTCCCGCGGCAAAGCAAGCGGCGGCATGTCGGCCTTAAGTGTCGCGTCGATCATCAAGGTGGCGTCGGCTCCGCTCCGCCCGGATTTCGGACCATGCCCGCCAGAGCGGTAAGGCGACACGTGAATATCCGTCGACAGATTCGAGCGATAGGCAATCGACCAGAAGATCGCGTCCGCGTTGTTCGGCTCGATATCGTCGGAGACTGCGATCACGACCTTGCCGCATTGCGCCTGCAACGCCGCCGCGCCCTGAAGTCCGCGCCAGATTTCTGTTTGCGGAGCGGACCGGTCGAACTGCAGGAAGATCACCTTGCGGATATTGGTAAGCGGTTCATGCATCACCACCCGCTTGATGCCTTTGACGTTCAGAACTTTCTTGAGATGCTCGAAATAGAGCGGCTCATATGCCACCTTCTTCAAGGTCGAACTTTCGCTCGGTGTCACCTGGCTCACGATGGAGACAAAGACGGCGCTCTTGCGTGTCGTGATCGCGGTGACCTGCATCGACATGTTGAAATCTTCGAGCGCCACATGCCCGTGGCTCTCGCCAAACGGCCCCTCGGGCTCAAGGTATTCCGTAGAAATCTCCCCCTCGATTACAATCTCCGCATCGGCTGGAACTTCGAGGTCAACGGTCTTGCAGCGCACAGTCCTGACCGGCGCGCCGATGAGACCACCCGCCACCGCCATCTCGTCGTCGTCAATTGCGAGCTTCTGGGGGCCGGTGAAAAGGATTGCGGGGGCGCAGCCAATAACGATGGCAACCGGCATCTTCTCTCCGCGCTCCTTGTACTTGAGCCAGTGCTGGTAGCCGCCGGCGCCACCCAGACGGCTGGCCATACGAACGCCAAGCCTGTCCTGCGCCTTTAGCTGGCCGCGATAGGTGCCCATGTTCCGGATGCCGGATTCGGGGTCTTTGGTAACGACCAGCGTGGCCGTCAGATAGGGCGCAGCGTCAAATCCCGGCGTCGAGATCGGTACAGGCAAAGCCGCAAGCCCGCCGCCCGGGCGGCGCAGATCATCGCCTGTCATCACGACTTCCTGGCAGAGGGCGTCGGTGACGGCTTCGGGTTGGATCGGGCGCGCCATCGCACGGACCCAGACGCTCCCGATCTCCTCGACCGAAACGCCGAGACCGGCGGCATAAATCTCAGGCGTCGCGGCCAGCGCCCCGACGGTAACCGGCATGTCGTAGGACCGCCCCTTGGCATCGGTGACATTGTCGAACAGAAACGCGCGTCGATCTTCGACCGATAAGCCGCCCTGAAACTGCCAACGGGCAAGCGGGTGCAGTTCACTGTCTTTGTTAATGGGTGCGCTGATGCGCGTCAGAAGTCCGCGCGCCTCGAGCCGTTCAAGGTGTTCCTGAAGATCTCTCGGGGCCTGTGTTTTGTCGCTGTCCAGCATGATGCCTCGCCGTTAACAAATCACCGCCCTGCCAGACAGGTGTCAGACAGGGCGGCGCGTTTTTCTATATGGGCGGCGGCAGGTTAATCAAGCCTGCCGCGCCGGGTTATTTTGCGACCTTGGCCGCGCCCGATGTATCGATCGCCGCAAGCACGTCTGCGATGAGAGCCTCATCGGTCCCCATGATATCGGCCATGATGGCCTCCATATCCTCGCCAGAGGCGGGATTGATGATCGCAGAGCGCTGTTCAGCAGCTGCCAGGAACCCGGCATCGGCCACCATCTTCTGGAAGGCTTCGCGCAAACCGGAGACCACTTCGTCAGAGGTGTCGGGATGGATCATCATCGACCGGCCAATGGGGGCGCTGGCGCCAAGATAGCGCAGGATTTCCTTGGATCTGGGATCGTCGGTAAGCTCCTGCATCAGCGGAACGTCCGGCAGGTCCGGATCCCGCTCGAGACCCGTCTGAACAACGATGTTCAGGGTGCCGTCGCCGAGATCTGCCGGGTCGGATTTGAAGGACGCCCAGTTCTGGGACAGCATGTCTGCCTCGCCTCTCAGCGCAGCCATAACAGTTGCCTGCGAGCCTTTGTATCCGCAGATCAGGCGCAGGTTGAGACCGGCGGCGTTTTTCATGGCAGCAGCCTGCTGCGCAGAGCGCGCATTCTTGCCTGTGCAGGCCACGATAATTTCCGTGTTGCGCATGTCTTCGGCGCTCTTGGCCTTGTCGGAGCGCACAGCAAACGCCGCGTTCGCGTTGGCGAAACGACCGATATAGCGGAACTTGGTCGCGTCCCACTTGGCCGCATCGGGGCGCAGGTGCTCGATATGACCAAGGCTGTCCGGCAGGATCGCAACGGTCATGCCGTCGCCCTGCGTTTTATTGATGAAATGGGCAGCCGCTTTGCGTCCGCCACCGCCGGGCATGTGCTGCACGATGACGTTCGGCCCACCCGGAATGAACTGCGCCATGTGCTCGGCTGCAAGCTGGGCGTAGAGGTCGTAGGATCCGCCCGGCGGATGCCCGATCAGGATCGTGAGCGTCTCGCCGCTATACATGTCCTCGAGCGATTGCGCGGATGCCGCCTGCGGGACAGACGCAGCACTGGCCGTTGCGAAGGCGGCGACAAGCGTCGACCGCAACAGGTTACGTAATTTCATTTATTCCTCCCATTTTGTCGGTCCGCATCTCACCGAAAATCAGCAAGACCGCGTGTCTTTCCGCCCTTCTTTCGCCATGTGCAGCAAGGATGAAAAGCGGTTGTAAGTATTATTGCCATACATTATACCGAAACGCAACGACGCGAAAGCAAAGAGTACCGGGCGACAGTGCATGTCAGGGCTCGCAAAAGGGGAGGGATGCGCATGGTCGAAGCGGCCATAGAAGCACTCCTGATAATCTCGGACCCGTCACGGCTGATCTTCGTCGCGCTGGGAACAGTTCTCGGCCTGATGATCGGGGTTATCCCCGGAATCGGTGGCCTTGTGGGCCTGGCGCTGTTGCTTCCGTTCACCTTCTCCATGGACCCTTATACCGCGCTGGCCTTCCTCGTTGGCGTGCAATCGGTCACGACGACCTCCGATACGATCCCGGCCGTTTTATTCGGCGTGCCGGGAACCTCCGGATCGGCGGCAACCGTCCTCGATGGGCATCCGATGGCCAAGAATGGTCAGGCCGGGCGCGCCTATGGGGCTGCCTTCACGGCGTCGGTCTGCGGCGGCCTTTTCGGGGCAGTCGTTCTGGCGATATCCATCCCAATTTTACGCCCGTTCATCATGGCAATCGGCACGCCGGAGTTACTCGCGATTTGCCTGCTTGGCCTGACGCTGGTCGTGTCACTGAGCCACGGCGCCCTGTTCAAAGGGCTCGTTGCAGCCGCCATTGGATTGCTCCTCGCAACCATCGGGGATGAGGCACAAACCGGAGAGCTGCGCTGGACTTTTGGCTCCTTCTATCTCTGGGACGGGCTCAGCCTCGTTCCCGTTGCCCTCGGCCTTTTTGCCGTGCCTGAGATGATCGACCTTGGCGCGTCGCGCCGCACGATTGCGCGGGATGGTGACAAGACCTCCGCCTGGGATCAGCTCGAAGGCATGCGGGACGCGTTCCGCAACTGGTGGCTGGTCCTGCGCTGCTCGAGCATCGGAACGTTCCTGGGCTCTATCCCGGGTCTTGGTGCGAACGTTATCGACTGGATTTCATACGGTTATGCCGCCCGCTCGGTTCCCGGCGCGCGTGAAACCTTCGGCAAGGGCGACGTGCGCGGCGTGATTGCCTCGGAGAGCGCGAACAATGCCAAGGAAGGCGGCGCCCTTGTTCCGACGCTGGCCTTTGGTGTTCCGGGGTCGGCGTCCATGGCGATCCTGCTCGGCGCGTTCCTGATCCACGGCATCGCACCGGGTCCGAACATGCTCGATGAGCAACTCGACGTAACCTTCACGCTGATCTGGACGGTCGCGATCGCGAATATTCTTGGCGCCGGCATCTGTTTCGGAATGGCGGGTCAGTTTGCCAAGATTGCGATGATCCGGGCCGGAATTCTCGTGCCGCTGGTCTTCGGGATCATGGTGATCGGCGCCTACCAGGGCGCCAAGGACTATGCCGACCTGATCGTTCTTCTCGGCTTCGGCATTCTGGGTTGGGTCATGAAACGCCTGAGCTGGCCACGCCCGCCGCTGATCCTCGCCTTCGTGCTGGGCGGCCTGGTCGAGAACTACCTCTTCATCTCGCAGCTTCGTTTCGGCTTTGGCTGGATGACACAGCCGCTGCCGCTGGTCGTCCTGTTGCTGATCGGCTTCCTGCTGCTGCGGCCGCTGGTTGTTCGCTTCCTGCCTGCCTGGCGCGAGGAGAACACCGAGACCTCGCCAAAATCTGAGGCCGGTGGCACCGTTTATGCCGGGGGCGCCGAACGGATCGCCGACTCCGCAATGTGGGCGGCAGTTATCGGGCTGATGATTTATGTGTATATGAGCTCCGCATCCTGGGAAGGCCCCGCCCGTATGCTGCCGCAAGCCGTGGCCATCGGCGGCTTCATAGCAGCCGTCGGGTTCATCGTCTTCCGGACACTGGGGAAGATCCCACCCCTCGCCACGGACTCGAGCGAGCCGATCGTTCGAATTCTGGGACAAGGCGCGTGGCTTGTCGCGCTGGTGATCGCGGTCAAGCTGATCGGGATGGTGCCCGCAATCGCGGTCTTTGCCCTGTCCTATATGCTTATCGAAGGCCGCGTCCGCTGGTGGGTCGCCATCCTGATCTTGATCCCCTTCCTCGGCGGCATAATCGCGCTTTTCCATAACATGCTGCATATCCCCTGGCCCCAGTCGCTCCTTGGCGACGCGGTGCCAGAGCTTCGCCAGATGACCCGCAGACTTTTCTAAGATGCTCGACACAGGAGACTCCCTTGGCCCAATCTAAGACACCCCCCGCTTCAGACAGCTCGCTGCCGAACCACCAGCTGTTTGGCAGCGACATCATTGCCGAGTCGCTCCGCGAACAGGGTTTCCCGTTCATCTGCCTAAATCCCGGTGCCAGCTATCGCGGGCTTCATGACAGCCTCGTCAATCACCTCGGCAACACGACGCCCGAGATCATCACCTGCATGCACGAAGAACATGCGGTCGGCATTGCGCAAGGCTATGCGAAGATCACCGATGAGGCCCTGCCCGTCGCCGTGCACTCGAATGTCGGCCTGATGCACGCCTCGATGGGCATCTTCAACGCATGGTGCGACCGGACCCCGATGCTGGTCATCGGCGCCACCGGACCGCTGGACGCGGCCAAGCGCCGGCCCTGGATCGAATGGATTCACACCA
>JABDPP010000099.1 GCA_013042765.1 Litoreibacter sp. | reverse complement strand
CTCGAAGAGGATGAAGACGAAGATACCGTCAGCCTGGACGAACTTGCCGATGTCGCATCGGAGGATTCCGAAGACTAAGCTCTGGGCGGGGAGGATTTTTCACTTGATCTGATCCTCGCGCCCGCCTACAGAGACGCTCGCAGCGAAACTGCATTGGGGCCTTAGCTCAGTTGGGAGAGCGCTTGCATGGCATGCAAGAGGTCAGGGGTTCGACTCCCCTAGGCTCCACCATTTCTTTCCCCATTTCATAGAAAAAAGACCACGCGCTTCTGACGTGCTCGGAAGTCAGTAATCCGTGCTTTTTGAACCAAAAGGCTTTTGTCATCCCGCGAGCACCTGATTTTGGGGCGGTTGGTGCCGAGATGCAGTCACTTTTTTCGGTCTTCTTGCCTCGGTTTTGATGGATATCAATCCGGCCGCCCTCATCCGAAATAGGCTTGCGCTATCAATGGTCAGGGCGTGGTTCAGTGCGCCGTCAGAAAACACCTTCAAACGGGCTCGGCGCAACCGGCTCCAGAAGGTGCTTACTTACGTGATATTACCTTAAGTATTTGTTTTTATTATATTTTTAGTTAAAATCTAGATAATTTTGTGTTAAGATACCCGCGTAGAAAGTTGCAGGTTATCATGACACATAAACTCATATTTGCCGTTACCCTGGCCTCCTTGGCATCATGCACAGCGATTGGCCCAGATTACGAAACTCCCCGCATCGATTTGCCCACCAGGTTCGCGAACAGCGCTTCGCAAGCATCGCTTGAAGCTGCGAGCGAAGGATGGTGGGGGCGGTTGGGAGACCCCTTGCTCAATGACTTTGTGAAAATAGGTCTTTCACAGAACCTCAGTATAAAAAGCGCGCTTGAACGGATCATCGACGCACGCTCAACTGTGCAGAGGACAGGAATACCATCTCAGCTCGATGGAGGAATTACCGGCGAGAGCTTCCGAACCAAGGAAGATGACGGAACAATATCCGAGACTTCCGGCACAACCGCTGATGCGGCTTTCGTTTTTGACCTGTTCGGAGGAGCAGCGCGGGAACGCGAACAAGCTCTCGCCAATGTCGATGCCGCGAAATTCGATGTCGGAACGGTGCGGCTCGCCTATCTCGCAGATCTTGTGAACAGCTATATCCTCGCCCGTTATTATCAGGCGGCGGCGAGTATTACGCGCCAGACCATCGAAAGCCGCAGGCAGACGCTCGATATCGTGCAACGTCGCCGCGCCGCGGATGAAGCCACGCGTCTGGAACTGGCGCAGGCCAAATCGCTTTTGGCGACAGCGCAAGCCTCTTTGCCCGTTCTTGAGGCCAACGTCGATGTCAACGTGTTCCACATCGCGACACTTCTGGCCAAACCGGCCGCGGAAGTGCGCGCCCGGATGCTGCGGGGTCGTGCCCAACCCCGTCCGAAAGGGGGCATGGCCGCGGGCATTCCTGCGGATCTTCTGAGAAACCGACCCGATGTGCGTTTTGCAGAGCGCAATCTTGCCGCCGCCACAGCGGGCGTCGGCATTGCCAAATCCCGTCTGTATCCATCGCTGCGGTTGTTGGGATCCATCACGACGGGCACGGATGAGACCTGGACGTTCGGGCCATCGCTCAGCCTTCCAATTCTCAACCAGCCGGTCCTGCAATCCAATGTCAGAACTGCCTCGTCACGGGTGCGTCAGGCGGAACTTGCGTGGCGCAACTCGGTTCTGACGGCGGTAGAAGAGACACAGGCTGCAATCTCGCTCACACGGTCTTGGCGGCGTCAGGTCGGATCGCTTTGGACTGCCGTGGCCGCAGCGCGAGAAGTTCACGAACTTTCGCGCGAAAGCTATAAGGCCGGCGCCGTGACATTGACGGATGTTTTGGACGCGGAACGCAGCGTTGCTGCTAACCGCCTCGCTTATTCCGCCGGTGTTCGAGACTGGAGTTCAAGCTGGGTTCAGCTCCAAGTGTCGACCGGCAAAGGCTGGCTGGCCGGGATGAAAATTGTCAAGAAAGGTGAGAAACCGGTCGAAGTCGCGGCGAAGAACTAAGAGGTTCGACGAAGAGAAATCAGGGGTGCAGCATCGCGCTGCACCCCTTTGCATTTCCCCACCAGAAACGTGCTGACTTAGATTATTGCTCCCGGAATGCGCGTGTCATGCTGTCAACAATCGGACGCGCGATATATTGCGCAAAGGTGCGTTCAGCCGTTTGGATCATGATCTCGACCGGCATCCCCGGTGTTGGTGCAAATCCGGGAATACGATCCAATTCATCTGCGCTAACGGAAACGCGCGCGACGTAGACCTCACGGACCGCGCCTTCTGTCGAATCCGTCACGGCATCAGCGGAGACATAAGAAACCTCTCCATTGAGAACCGGCGTGGTGCGCTGGTTGAGCGCCGTTAATCGCGCGATCGCGGGTTGTCCGCTGCGGACGCTGTCAATCTCGGTCCGGGGGACCATGATCTCGACAATCAAAGGTGCATTGGCAGGCAGAATCTCGACAATCGGTTTGCCGCTTTCGATCACACCACCCGAGGTATGGTAATACAGCCGGACAACCGTCCCGGACACCGGTGCCATGACCTCCGAACGCTGCAGAACGTTGAGCGCCTTGCGGGATTTTTCCCGAATACTCTCCAACTCGCCCTGGGTTAACTGGAGCTCATCGAGAGCGGCTTGCCGGTACTGCCCCAAGGCCTTCTCGATCTGGCTTTCGTATTTCAACCGGATCTGTTCGATCTCGGCGATCTCGGCTTCCAACCGCCCAATCTGCCCTTCGGTTTCAACGAGTGCGCGTCGGAGCGTATTAAGCTCGGATTTCCGGATCAGGCCCTGTTCGTAAAGTTCCAGTTTGGAGCCGTGATCATCAAGAAGAATTTCATATTGCTTCTTGTGCGAGGCCAGTTGCAGCGTGTAGCCCTTTGATCTGATTTTCAGCGCGTCGATATTCGGGCGCAGGAAAGCCAGATCATTGTCACGTGAAGATCGCCCAACCTTGAAAGCAAGCTGCTGGCTCTCAAGGATCGCCGCGATTTCGTAATCGGATTTCGCCTCGAGCAGATGGTCCGAGAACTCCAATTTGTCATGCTCATTATACTCAGCGATCAGGCGATCGGCGGTCGCTTCCAGACGGGCCTGGCGCACGAAAAGCTCGCGTTCGTTGGCCTGTGCCGATGTCTCATCGAGCCGCAGCAGAACATCCCCCTCCTCAACCAGATCTCCCTCCCGGACAAGGATCTCCTTGATGATGCCACCCTCGAGGTGCTGCACGATCTTGTTGCGGCCAGTTGCTACGAAACTGCCCTGCGCAATCACGGCAGCAGCCAACGGCGCGCGAAAGGCCCAGGCCCCGAAGCCGCCAAATGCAAGGATCAACAGGGCAAATCCAAAGATCACCTGCTTCCTGATCGAGC
This sequence comes from Litoreibacter sp., assembly GCA_013042765.1. Classification (GTDB taxonomy): domain Bacteria; phylum Pseudomonadota; class Alphaproteobacteria; order Rhodobacterales; family Rhodobacteraceae; genus Litoreibacter. The sequence goes on along the minus strand of JABDPP010000099.1, from coordinate 1,943 downwards.
GGGGGACTTCCTCATACCATTCATCCGGGGTCGGGATTTTCTGAAGTTCACGCATCTTCCGTATTATCTCCGATTTTCTTGGCAGCGGCCTCACGGGCCTGCGCATTCTCCGAAAGCCGCTTGAGGACTTGCTGGCGCTCGCCGAACAAGGCGATGGTGCCATCTTTCAGAAGCATGATCTTGTCGACGACGCTCAGCAAAGAAGGCTTCTGGGTAACAACAACGACGGTAATCTTGTTGGCCTTGGCGTGTTCGATGGCACGTGCCAGTGCCTGATCGCCCGCCGTGTCGAGGTTGGAGTTCGGCTCGTCGAGGACCACAAGACGCGGGTTTCCGAAGAAGGCCCGCGCCAATGCCACGCGCTGTTTCTGACCACCGGACAAGGGCGATCCATCTGCGGAAACCATCGTCTCATAGCCTTGCGGAAGGGTCGCGATCATATCGTGCACATCGGCGAGAACGGCAGCCCGGTGGATCTGTTCATCGGTGGCGTCCTGCCGCATCCGACCGATATTGTCCTTGATCGTGCCCGGGAACAGCTGAACGTCTTGCGGCAGGTAACCTATGCTCTCGCCAAACTGACGCGGATCCCAGTTTCTGAGGTCCATAAGGTCGAGACGGACATTGCCCGATGTCGGCAGGATCGAGCCCACCAGCATCTTGCCAAGCGTCGTCTTGCCCGCGCCGGAGTTGCCGATCACGGCAAGGGTTTCGCCCGGATTGAGCGAGAAACTGATCCCGTTCAGGACGACCTGTTTGGTTCCGCCAGGCACGTAGAGAAGCCGCTCCACATCAAGCCGCCCTTCGGGCTTGGGCAGGCGCAGTTTCTCATATTGCAGTTTCGAGCCGCGCAGCAGGGTCGCGATCCGCCCGAACGCAGCCCGCGAGAGCAGGAATGCGTTCCACCCTTCGATCGAGCCTTCGATCGGTGCAAGAGCACGGCCCGCAATGATCGACGCGGCGATGACCATGCCGCCCGTAATCTCGCCCTGAATCGCGAGATAGGCACCCCAGCCGAGCATCGCGATCTGTGTAAGCAGCCGGATCCCGCGCGAGAACGCTGCCGATACGATATTGCGATCCTGCGCACGGACCTGCGCGCTCAGCGAGGCGGCCGTGTCGCGGCCCCACAGGGTCACGGCCTCGGGGATCATGGCCAGAGCATTAATAATCTGGCTGTTTCGCGACATGGAATCGAGGTGCATATTGGCCTTGGCCTGGGCCAGGTTTGCCTCAGCGAAGGGTTTCGCCGTCATCTTCTGGTTGATTATGGCGATCACTAGCAAGAGCAGGGAAGTGACCACCACGATGCTGCCCAGATGGGGATGAACGAGGAAGATCGCCAGCAGGAAAAGCGGCGTAAACGGAACATCAAGGAATGAAATCAACGTGCCCGAGACGAGAAAACCGCGCAATTGCTGAAGATCGCCCAGCGTCTGGTATTCGCGTCCATTGCCATGCAGTGAGGCATGAGCCGCGGCGCTGAGAACCGGCGCACCAAGGCGCGCGGCTACTTCCACAGCGGTGCGCATCAGCATGAAACGCCTGACCGCATCAAAGATCGCCTGCAGGATTACGGCACCCGCGATCACGATGGTGAGCATGATCAGCGTATCGATCGAACGGCTTGTCAGAACACGGTCCGAAATCTGGAACAGATAGATTGGGATGGCGAGAATCAACAGGTTCGTCGCACAGGTCAGAATCATCACAAAGCCAAGATTGCGACGCACCGCCGCCACGCCTTGCTGAAGGCTGCGGGAGAAATCATCCGGCCCGCTGCGTTTGTGAAACTTGACGCTGGCGCCTCCGCCCCCCGCGCCGCCGCTACCGGCCGGCTTCAAACCCTCGGACCGCTTCCGGATCGGTCCGGCCCGCTTACCTTCGATCGTCACACCACCGGAATACTTACCGTCCGGATCACGTCTTGGACGGTCTGTTCC
>JABDPP010000091.1 GCA_013042765.1 Litoreibacter sp. | reverse complement strand
TACACTCATTACCGGCCTGGCCCTTGGGGCGATGTACGGCCTGCTGGCGTTGGGGTTCCATGTGACCTACGCCGTGTCGAAAACCGTGAATTTCAGCCAGGGCTCGTCGATGATGTTCGGCGCGGTCATGGGCTACACGTTCATGGTGACGCTGGGCTGGCCGTTCTGGATCGCCATCCCCGCAGTTTTGGCCTGTTGCGCGGTTCTGGGCCTCGTGGTCGAGCGCTTCCTTGTCAGACCCTTCGCGTCGCGCGGGTCCGATGCGTGGCTGATGGCAACCGTCGCAGGCGGTATCGTGCTCGATAACATTGTCCTTTTCACCTTCGGCAAGGAGCCGCGGAGCCTTCCGTCCCCGCTCGCCGAAAACGCTGTCGACCTGTTCGGGGCAGGGGCGTACCCACTACAGATCATCATTCCTGTCGTAGGTCTCGGCATCGCGATGGCGTTGGCGCTGGTCACGGCCCATACGCGCCTGGGCAAAGCCATGCTGGCCGCCGTTCAGCGCCCGGAGGCCGCCCGTCTCGTCGGGGTCAATACACAGGCCGTCATCGCGGCCTCCTTCGCCATCTCGGCCGTGTTTGCCGGCATTGGCGGCCTTCTGATTGCGCCGCTCTTCAACGTGTCTGCGGGTATGGGCGTCATCTTCGGGATCAAGGCCTTCGCCGCCGCTATCCTCGGCGGGATCACAAGCGCCTGGGGCGTGATGATCGCGGGGCTTCTTTATGGCTGCGTTGAAGCCATCACGACCGCCTATCTGGGGTCGAGCTACACGCAGATTGTGTCCTTTAGCCTGGTCATCTTTGTGCTCGTCACGGTGCCGAACGGCATCTTTGGCCGCGCCGAGCTTAAGAAAGTTTGACCGATGAGCCATTCTGAACAACCGACCGCGCGCTTGAGTGCCGCGCGTGCGCTGTCTCATCCGGTAACTTCGCTTGCAGGCATTGCGGTGCTCACACTGGGCACGATCCTGCTGGCGCTGAACGCCGATGGATACCTTGTGTTCATCCTCGCCCTTTTCGCCTTGAACGTAATGGTGGGCGTTGGCCTGAATATCCTGCTCGGCCTCTCGGGGCAGATTTCCTTCGGCCATGTGGGGTTCTTCGCAATCGGCGCCTACACCACGGCGATCATGGTGCTCGCGGGTTACGACTACTGGATGGCGTTCATCGCCGCGGGGGCCGTGAGCGCCTTGGCAGGTGTGTTGCTGGCCGTGCCGGCGCTCCGGGTCACCGGCCCCTATCTTGCCATGATGACAATCGCGTTTGCCTTCATCGTGGAGCACGGCGCGATCGAATTGCGGCACCTCACCGGAGGCCATAATGGTCTGATGGGGTTCCGGTCACCGGAATTCATGGGACGGATTTTCTTTGAGACGGAAGTGGCGATCACCGCCATCCTGTTGTCCGGAGTGGCCCTGCTGTTCTACCTGCAACTGTCACGTGGCTGGTGGGGCATGGCGATGCGCGCCGTTGCCGACAGCGAAGTGGCTGCGCAATCCATTGGCCTCAATCCGCTCCGTCTCAAGACCGTGGCCTTCGTTCTGTCCGCGGTTCTTACCGGTCTGGCGGGGGCGCTCTTCACGCCTTTGCAGATGTTTATCAGCCCCGGCACCTTTCCGTTCTTCCAGTCGATCCTGTTCCTGCTGGCCGTTATTGTCGGCGGTACTGGCCGTCTGTTCGGACCTGTGGTGGGCAGCCTGATCGTCGTTTTGTTGCCGGAGTTCCTCTCAGGCATGGCGGAATACCGGCTTTTGATCTTTGGCGGCATCATGCTTGGTGTCCTGCTGGTGGCGCCTAAGGGCATTGTCGGCGGTTTGATGAGCCTGATCATGGTCGAAGATCCGCGTCCCGCACGTGCCTCAGGCCGGGATATCCTTGGCTTCCTGCGCGGCGACGGGACCCATAAAGGTCTGGAAGTTACCGATCTCGAGATTGCCTTCGGAGGTGTTCAGGCCGCCAAAGGCGTATCCTTCAAGGCTGAGCCGGGTCGCGTGACCAGCGTCATTGGTCCCAATGGGGCTGGAAAGACGACAGTTCTCAACATGATCAGCGGCTTCTACAGCCCTGACGGCGGCTCGATTACGTTGGAGCATGACATTGCCGGTAGCCCGGCTTGGCAAACCGCGCGCGCTGGTATCGCGCGCACCTACCAGACAACGCAGCTTTTTGATCACCTGAGCGTGGGCGAAAACATCGTGATGGCGCTCGGCGCACGCAAGCTTGGTTGGCTTCTGGGCAAGCCTGCAAGCGCGGAGCAGACGGCGTTGGCCGAGGATCTGCTGGCCTTCGTGGGGTATACAGGACCGGTGGCCCGTCCGGCAGGTGACCTGCCGCATGTGGACAAGCGTCTGGTCGAGATCGCCCGGGCCCTGGCGACGCAGCCGCGTGTGTTGTTGCTTGATGAGCCTGCTGCCGGTTTGATGCGCAGCGACAAGGAAGAGCTGGGCCAACTTATCCGCAAGATCGCCGAGGCCGGCGTCGCGGTGGTGTTGGTCGAGCATGATATGTCGATGATCATGAAGATCTCCGACCAGATCGTCGTGCTCGATGCGGGTGTACCGATCAAAACCGGCTTGCCGGGCGAAGTTCAAACGGATCCGGAAGTGCGGCGCGCCTATCTGGGCGACAGCGACTACGAGGGCCGCGCCCGTGGCAAACCGCGTGAACACGGCGTCGCCGCCGAGGTTTTGAGCACCCATGGCCTGACCGCCGGATATGGCGCGGCCGCCGCGCTTGACGGGGTCGATGTGAGTGTCGAGCCGGGTGAGATGGTCGCGGTTCTGGGGGCCAACGGCGCGGGAAAGTCGACCATGATGCGCGCGCTTTCGGGGTTGCATCGCCCGGTCTCAGGGGCGATCACGCTCGAGGCATCACGTGTCGAGGAAATGCCGGCCCACCAGATCGCCAAGGCCGGGCTTTCGCTGGTTCCTGAAGGCCGACAGGTGTTCCCGCTGATGAGTGTGCGCGATAACATCCTGATGGGCGCGCATAACCGCTCTGACGTTGATGAGACGGCCGAGATCGACGCTCTTCTGGCCCGTTTCCCGCGGCTGCGGGACCGGATCGATGCGCCTGCGGGTGTTTTGTCGGGCGGCGAGCAGCAAATGCTCGCGATCGCCCGCGGCCTGATCGCAAACCCGCATATCCTGCTTCTTGACGAGCCGTCTTTGGGTCTCGCCCCTTCGATAATCGCGGAACTCTATGAAGTCTTGGCCGACCTGCGGGATGAGGGCGTTACCATTCTGCTCGTAGACCAGATGGCAACACTGGCACTTGCGGTTGCGGATCGTGGCTACGTTCTTGAGAATGGCCATGTGGTGCATGCAGGATCCGCCGAGGTTCTTCGGAAAGATGCAGCGATCGAGCAGGCGTATCTCGGGGCCGATGTCGCGGCGCAATAATGGAGAGGACTGACAATGGACCTGACATTACACAACGTGAGCCTGCCGGCGGAGCCGGATCACAAGCTCGACATCGGCGTGCATGGCGGCAAGATCGTGGAGATGCGCCCGGTAGGCACGCTTGAGGCCGGTGACCGTTCGCTCGAGCTTGACGGACGGCTTGTTCTGCCGGGCTTCGTCGAGACCCATATCCACCTCGACAAGTCCTGCATTCTCGATCGGTGTAGCATGAAAGGCGGGCTTGATGAGGCCATCGCTGAGGTTGCCGGGCTGAAAGCGGCCTTCACCGAGGAAGACGTGGCGACACGTGCAGCCAAGACCCTGCGCAAGTGTGTGCTCAAAGGCACCACCCAGATGCGCACCCATGTCGAGGTCGATCCGGTTATCGGGCTGCGCGGGATCGATGGCGTGAAACACGCCATCTCCGAGTTTGCGTGGGCCATCGACGTGGAAATCTGCGTTTTCCCGCAGGAAGGGCTTCTGAATAATCCGGGCACTGACGAGTTGATGGTCGCGGCACTGAAGGACGGGGCAGGTGCAGTCGGTGCCGCACCCTACACCGACAGCGACCCGCACGGTCAGATTGACCGGGTCTTTGAGATGGCGCGCGAATTCGATGTGGATATCGATATGCATTTGGATTTCGGTTCCGATGCCACGGTGCTGGATGTGGAACATGTCTGCCGCAAGGCCGATGAGTTCGGCTGGGGCGGGCGTGTTGCGGTCGGCCATGTGACCAAATTCGCCCAGATGCCCGCAGCGGATCTGAGCGCCTTGGCACGCCGTCTGGCGGATGCCGGGGTTGCGGTCACCGTGTTGCCCTCCACGGATCTCTTCCTGATGCATCGCGACCATACCGAAAACATGAGCGTGCCGCGCGGCGTGACGCCTGTGCACCTGATGGCGGCGGAGGGCGTGAACTGTTCGCTCTCGACCAACAATGTGCTGAACCCGTTTACGCCCTTTGGCGATTGCTCGCTGATCCGCATGGCCAACCTTTATGCGAATATCGCACAGGTCGGTCAGCGCTCGGAGATGTCAGGCCTGCTCGATATGGTCTCGTCACGCTCCGCAAAGCTCTTGAACCTCGCGGATTATGGCGTGGCAGTTGGGGCACCGGCAGATCTGGTGGTGCTCGATGCAACGGACCCGACCATGGCCGTTGCGGAACTGGCCCAACCCATGTTCGGCTTTAAGCGCGGCAAGCCCGTCTTCACGCACAAGCTTCCCGAACTTCATACACCGTGAGGGTCAGATGAAAGACAGCGTTAACGCTTTCAAAGAGGAATTCACCCTTCCGGGGGCTTCCAAAGGCCCGCTGGCGGGGACGACATTCGGCGCCAAGGACCTGTTCGACACGGAAGGCCGGATCACTGGCTGCGGCAACCCAGAATGGGCGCGCACTCATGATCCGGCGGTTGAGCACGCGCCGGCCGTTTCTGCTTTGCTGGAGGCCGGATCGACCCTTCTGGGCAAAACCCATACCGATGAACTGGCTTACAGCCTGATGGGCGTGAACGCGCATTACGGCACGCCGGTCAACAGTGCGGATCCGCGCAGGGTTCCTGGTGGGTCGTCCTCGGGATCGGCCGCGGCGGTGGCTGCCGGTCTCGTGGATATCGGGCTTGGCAGTGATACCGGTGGATCTGTCCGGATGCCGGCGTCCTTCTGCGGTCTTTGGGGGATCCGGACAACGTTCGGACTGCTTCCGCTCGATCGCGCGATGCCTTTCACACACTCCTTCGACACGGTCGGCTGGCTCACCCGCTCTGTCGAGATGATGGCTCGCGTGGCCGAGGCTGGCGGTTGCCCCGAAGGGCGCGCGCCCTCGCGTCTGTTGCTCCCTGTCGACCTCTGGGCTCGCGCGGATGCGGAGACTGTGGCTGCTCTGGCGCCTGCACTCAGGAAAATCGAGCAACAGCTGGGGCCCGCCGCGCCGGTGGTTCTGGCGCCCGAAGGGCTCGAACGTTGGCGTGAGGTCTTCCGGATTTGCCAGGCGGCGGAAATCTGGGACGTGCATGGCGATTGGGTTTCGACTCACACGCCTGACT
>JABDPP010000090.1 GCA_013042765.1 Litoreibacter sp. | reverse complement strand
CGCCCTCTTTCCTGTCTACACCGGAGCTGCGGTCCTCTCGATGGGGCTCTCCGGACTGGCGATTGATCGGTTCGGTACGTCTCGCCTTATGCCTGTCTATCAAATTCCTTTGATCCTCGGCTTCATTGCATTCTCACTGACCAGCACCGTGTTTGGTGCGGGTATCGCAATCATAGGTCTCGGGATCACGAACGGGATCAACGCGACGCTCTCCTCGGCGTTCTGGGCGGAATTTTACGGAACCCGTCATCTTGGCGCGATCAAAGCGATGGCCGCGGCGGTCATGGTCCTCGGCTCCGCAATCGGACCCGGGCTGACGGGGCTGATTATCGATCTTGGTATCGATTACAACCAGCAGATGCTCGGAGTTGCAGCTTATCTCGCTCTCGGCGCTATCCTGACCACGATAGCGGTTCGACAAGCCAGCCCGTCTGTTACCGTATCCGCCTGAGATAGACGTAATAGGCCCCTGCGCCCCCGTGTTTCAGGTTTGCCTGGGAGATCTGAAGAACCGCCGATTTCAGCGGCGGTTGCTGCAACCACTGGGGAACCTGATGCTTCAAGACACCGATCCGGGCCGGGATCGGGCCATCCCCCGGTTTCGATTTCCCCTTCCCTGTGATGACAAGGACCAGCCGTTTTCCAGCCGCATGTGCGTTCAGGATAAAACTGACCAAGGCCGGATGCGCCTGAGACAATGTCATACCATGGAGGTCAATCCGACTCTCGGGGTGAATCTTGCCACGCTTCATCTTGGCAAACGACTTGGCATCCATATGAACTTGGCTGGCACTCAACCGCTCCGTCAGGGAGGGGGAAAGATCATGGCTCAGTGGCTTCGTCTTCTTCGACTGCCCGATTTCAAAGCGCTGGACCGAGGGAACTACTTTCGCAACGGGCTTGGTGTTCAGGATTTCCGCCGGATCAGGCGCGCGTCGGCTCACGGAATCCAATGGCTTTGCGCTATCCGTAACCTTTGACCAGAGGCTGCGTTCCTCCGCACTCAGATTTCTGGGCTTTCGGCGGGACATCAATCACCCTTCCGGCGCCAGCGTGTAAGCAATCTGGATTGGCATCAGGACGACCATTCGACCTGGATCCTTGATGCGACCAGCGGCTTTCCCCGCGTCGGAGCCCGTGCCGTAAAAGATATCCGCGCGTTGAACCCCCTTGATGGCAGAGCCCGTATCCTGGGCGATCATCAGACGCTGAAGCGGGTCCACCCCCTCCTTTTCGATCCAGACCGGCGCGCCGAGTGGAACGAAGTCAGGATCGACGGCAATCGACCGCATCCGGGTGATCGAGCGGTTCATAGCGCCGAGCGGCCCCAGCGAAGCCGGTACCTCGGAGACTTCGCGAAAGAACACATAGGAGGGATTGTGTTGCAGCAGCTCACGCCCGGCTACAGGATTGCGCTTTACCCAGCGCTGGATGACCTGCGCCGAGACCTGGTGTGGACGGTAAACGCCACGTTTGACAAGTTCCTGACCAACCGATTTGTAATCATGCCCATTCTTACCAGCATATCCCACTCGCAGGGCACCGCCTTCGGCGAGTTTCACACGTCCAGAGCCCTGGATCTGCAGGAAGAAAACATCGACGGGATCATCAACGAAAGCGATCTCCAATCCCCGCCCGGCAAGGAGGTTCTGATCCTCGATCTCTGCACGTGAAAACCAGCGGGTACCGTTCCGGATTTCTCTGGGCTTTGCATAAATCGGGAATTGATAGGGGCCCTGCCTCTTGCGCGATCCTCTCAACTCCGGCTCGAAATATCCGGTAAACAAAGCCGTCTCGTTCCCACCAAGCAGGACAGGTCGGAAAAAAAGTTCAAAGAAAGTGCGTGCATCCGGTTGGCTTGTGGCAAGCGCACAAAGCGACGCCCATTCCGGATCTGGAATGTCGATACAAGTATTCTGGAAGACATCGAGGGCAGCCTGATGGTCATCAACCTCCCAACCCTTGAGCTCTTCGAACTTCAGGATTTCCACCGTGGGCGAGGCAGCAGCCGGCCCGGAGCTCATGACAGCTCCAAGCAGACAGGCAGCTGCCAGGCGTGCAAAGCTCATTCCCCGGTGGCGACCAATTGCCAGTTGGGGTCGTCCGCGCCCATGATACGGGCGAACGTCCAGATATCTTTCTGGCGCTTGATCTCGTTCGGGTTACCCTCGACCACGTCGCCCTCCTCGTTGCGCACGACGGAAGTCAACTCGCCCACGAATCGGACCTTCAGTTCCGCCTCGCGTGTTTTCGCGTCAAACTCCGCGTCAAGCAGCGTGACTTCGCGGACACCTACGAAATTAGCCTCCACGGTGAGACCCTCGTTTTCACGAAGCGTGATAACGTCAGCGAAGGTTTCATAGACCTCTTCCGACAGGAACGGCTTGATTTCTTCGATCTCGGCATTCTCGAACGCCATAAGGATCCATTCGTAAGCGCCACTGGCACCGGACAGAAAATCGCTCACACCAAAACCGGGCTCTGCCGATTTCATTGCGGCGAGGGCATCTGCAGCATCCGAGCCTTCATCCACGTGATCAGTGATATCCCGATCAACGCCACCCTCGATTACCTCGAAGTTCTCGCGGGCACTGGCGGCCTCATCCTTAGCACCGGGAACCGGCAATGGTGGTTTCTCGAAACCCTCCCGAGTGCCGAGCACATTCTTGAGACGCAAAATCAAGAAAACGGCAATTCCGGCCAGGACTAGAAGTTGGATCATTTCGCTGCTCATTCAAACCTCGGAATCGAGTGTGGATTGGAAATTCGTAACTCAGGGCCTTATGTAGGTGTTGGGTGGCAACAAGTCCACCGGATCAACCTGACGCAGAGGCATTCATACATGTGGCTTTTCGTGCTTTTTGTCACAGTCCCCATCGTGGAGATCGCTCTGTTCATTCAGATCGGTGGATTGATTGGCCTCTGGCCGACATTGGGAATTGTAATTCTTACCGCCATCCTCGGAACGATACTGGTCCGAAGTCAGGGCTTGATGGCCCTTGCCCAGGTTCGGGACAATCTGAACGAACTGCGCGATCCAACCGAGTCTCTCGCCCATGGCGCCATGATTCTGGCCTCTGGTCTTCTCTTGCTAACGCCCGGATTTTTTACGGATTTCGTCGGGT
>JABDPP010000089.1 GCA_013042765.1 Litoreibacter sp. | reverse complement strand
GCATAACACGGTCACCTGTCTTCTTGATGGTCTCATGCATTGCAGAGAGGTGCTTTTCTGCCTCATCGACAGCCCGCACCACGCGGTCCGACTGAAAATCATCGGCACCCTCGACGCCCTTGTCCTGTAGCGGGTCGAAACCAAAGGAAAACAGGTGCAATCCGGCGGCGATCACGCCGTAAAGGGAAGCGCTGAGAATGCCGCTGGTGAAGGTGGCGAGCCCGACGCCCACACCGATCATCACCGATCCAAGCATCTTGCGCGGTAGTGCCGGCCGGCGTGCGATGGTGCGCGAATTATAGGCTTCTTCTGCTGTTAACCCTTCGCGGGTCAGCCACGCGGCCAGAGCGATCGCAAGAAATGCGATCAGGTTCCGGCCTAATTCAAACGGCCCGTCTCCAAATGCGGTGACAAGCAACGGTAGGCCGGCGAAAAACAGGAGGTTGGCGCGAGTTCTACCCATTTGCGGTTTTTTGTCGCGAAGGGGGCCTGATGCCTCGGGGCTGAATTTTCCGCCGAACCGGTTTGCCATCACAATACCCCCGATGATGCCGAGACGACGAGGATCAACAGCATCACATAGGCAATTTTCTGCAACCCGCTAACTGTCATGAACTTGCACCCCGGAATTACACGCCGTTCCAACATAAGAACGGGTATCGCGACTTTCCAGAATTTTGCATCTCGGCGGGCATCGGTCACGCTTTATCGCCCGATGGGATGTGAATTCGTGCTAGTTTCGCGTTCGCTTGCGGGTCTGAGAGGGTTTCTTGCGTAGACGAGGCTTCTCACCGGGCGACTGCAGCCCTAGTTGGTCCCGCATGACCCGCGATTTCACTTCCTCAACCGCCCCGGGTTTCAGGTCATCCAGCCGGAACGGGCCGTAGCTGATCCGAATCAGGCGGTTCACTTTCAGGCCAACCTCATCCATGGCGCGGCGAATTTCGCGGTTCTTCCCTTCTCGCAGCCCAACGGTCAGCCAGGCATTGGCCCCTTGCTGTCGATCGAGAGTGACGTCCATCGGCTGGAATTTTTCGCCGTCCGCGACAATACCCTTTCGCAGGGGCGCGAGGGTCTCGTCACTGGGGACTCCGTTGACCCGGACACGGTACTTGCGAAGCCAACCCGTCGAAGGCAGTTCCAGTTTTCGCTTAATGCCGCCGTCATTGGTGAGCAGCAGCAAACCTTCCGAGTTGATGTCCAGTCGCCCGACGCTCATCACACGCGGCAACTCCTCGGGTAGGGCGTCGAACACTGTCTCGCGCCCTTTCTCGTCACTTTCCGAGGTGACGAGGCCGATCGGTTTGTAATATCGCCACAGTCGCGGCGGATCAGGCGGCCCGATCGGTTTATCGTCCAGCGCGATCGCATCCTTTTCGGTCACGTTCAGGGCCGGGCTGGTGATAGTCTTTCCATTGACGGAAACCCGGCCTTCGGCGATCAGCGCTTCCGCTCCTCGCCGAGAAGCCACGCCAGCGCGGGCCAGAACCTTGGCGATCCGGTCGCCGGGGGGAGGAGTATCAGACATATCCCTTGCCCTAAACGCTCACAGGCCCAAGGGGAAGGGGCTTGATCCCGTGGTCGTCTTCGGGGCAGGGAGTGCGCTATGAATTTCAAGAGCCATATGACGGCGGCGCTGGAAGAGGCGCGGGCAGCGCAGGCGCGGGGTGAAGTCCCCGTGGGCGCTGTTGTCGTGGCGCCGGACGGACGGGAAGTGGCGCGCGCGGGCAACCGGACGCGAGAGCTTTGCGACCCGTCTGCCCATGCCGAGCTTCTCGCGATCCGGCAGGCCTGCAGAGAACTGGGCTCGGAACGGCTGGTGGATCATGACCTTTACGTGACGCTTGAGCCGTGCCCGATGTGCGCCAGTGCAATTTCGCAGGCCAGGATCGCCCGACTTTATTATGGTGCGGCCGATCCGAAATCGGGCGGGGTCGCGCAGGGCCCACGTATTTTCGAGCACCCGCAGTCCCATCACGTTCCTGAAATCTACGATGGCATTTCAGCTCAAGAGGCGGAAAAGCTGCTCAAGGATTTCTTTGAAGCGCGCCGCTAAGGCAGGCAGCTCAAAGACTAAACGGCACCATTATTTCTGCCTCAACGATATCCACCCCGGGCAAGGCATCGACCATCGCTCCCGCTGATTGCTCCAACAAAGGGAATGTCTTGTAGTGGCAAGGTACGACCGTCTTGAAATCAAAATATTTTTTCGCCGCATAGGATGCGCGTGCCATATCCATCGTGAAATGCCCACCAGCGCAGAGCAGGCCAATCTCCGGTTTGTGGAGGTCACCCATCCACTCCATGTCAGCCATGATGTCCGTGTCGCCCGAGAAGTAGATCGTCCGGCCACCATGCGAGATCATGAACCCGGCCTCCGAGCCTGCCGCCGCCGGTCCGTTCTCGCCGGCAATCGTGGAGGAGTGACACGCGTTCACCATCGTGACTGTCACATCGCCAAGCTGAACAGTGCCGCCCTTGTTGAAGCCGATGACCGAGACGCCCTCGGTCGCTTCCCAATGGCTCATCAGGTCATAAATGCCGACGACAGGGATATCGAGTTCACGTGAAAGCGCTAGCGCATCGGCTGAGTGGTCGCCATGGCCGTGGCTGACAAGAAGATGCGTTGCGCCCTCGATTGCATCCGCCCGCCTGTCTTCGGGAAACACCGGGTTACCGGTCAGCCAGGGGTCTACCAGAAGTACCTGATCGCCAATTTCCATTCGAAAGCCGGAATGGCCGAGCCATGTAAGACGCATGCGCGAATCCTCCTATGCACAAAACACCCCTATCCTATACACAAACCCGACGCGGAATTGACAGATGGAGCCAAGCTTGGGCTGGAATGAACCGATAGATGCCTATTGCGAGAGGCTGGGGCCTGAGTTTTGGGCGGAGCCTGTGAATGCAGTCTCAAACCTTGCCTTCCTGATTGCCGCCCTAGTGATGGCGCAGCGGTTGAAGGGGCACCGGTTGCCCCTGGCATGGGCGCTTGTTGCTGTCTTGACCTGCATCGGTCTGGGCAGCTTCGCGTTCCACACCTTTGCAACGCCGTGGGCCGCGACGCTCGATGTCGTGCCGATTGGCGTGTTTATTTTGGTCTACCTTTTCGCGGCCAATCGCGATTTCTGGGGCCTCCCGATTGGATGGTCGCTTTTCGGCGTTGCGCTCTTCATTCCTTACGCCGCACTGCTGGTTCCGCTTTTCGACAGGCTCGGCTGGTTGGGTAGCTCCGCGGGATACGCGCCCGTTCCCGTGCTGATCGCGATCTACGGCATCGCTCTTTATTCGCGGGCTCGACAAACTGGACAAGGCCTCTTGCTTGGCGCGCTGATCCTAGTTGTCTCGCTCACCTTCCGAACACTGGACTTGCCGCTTTGTTCCGCTTTCCCGCTAGGGACCCATGTGGCGTGGCACATCCTGAATGGGATCATGCTGGGCTGGATGATCGAGGTCTACCGCCGGCATATGCTGGAACTACAGGCTGAGAAAAACCCTGAAGACAAAGGGAGCTGGGCGTGAGGTCGAATTTTCAGCTACGACGTGCCGTTGCGCTTGAAGGTGCCAGAGCGGAGCGCTAAACCCTGCGCCAAGCATCACGGAGTACCCCATGTCGATTGACAAAGACACTGCCGCGCGCGTTGCCAAGTTGGCGCGCATTGCCGTGGAAGATGGCGATCTGCCGAAACTGGCCGACGAATTGTCGGGCATTCTTGATTTCATGGAGCAGCTGAACGAGGTCGATGTCGAGGGTGTGGAGCCCATGACCTCGGTCACGCCGATGCGTCTGAAGCGCCGCGAGGACGTGGTAACCGATGGCGACCAGCAAGAAGCTGTGTTGGCCAATGCCCCTGATGCGCGTGAAGGGTTCTTTGCTGTCCCGAAGGTGGTGGAATGAGCGATCTGACGAAACTGACCATTGCCGAGGCGCGCGATGCAATGCGTGCGGGCGATGTGAGTGCGGTCGAACTGACTGATGCCTGCCTGAGCGAGATTGAAGGCGCCAAGGCGCTGAATGCTTTCGTGCATGACACACCCGAGATTGCCCGTGAACAGGCTCGCGCGGCCGATGCCCGGATCAAGGCTGGTGATGCGCCGTCGATGTGCGGCATTCCACTGGGCATCAAGGACCTTTTTTGCACCAAACATGTACCGTCGCAGGCGGCGAGCGCTATTCTGAACGGTTTCAAGCCGGAATATGAAAGCACGATCACCCAGCAGCTCTGGGATGCGGGCTCGGTTATGCTGGGCAAGCTGAACATGGACGAGTTCGCGATGGGCTCCTCCAACGAAACCTCGACATACGGGGATGTGGTTAACCCATGGCGCCGCGCCGGAACCGAAACACCTCTGACGCCGGGGGGCTCCTCCGGGGGATCGGCCTCAGCCGTGGCGGCGGATCTTTGCCTCGCGGCAACGGGAACCGACACGGGTGGGTCGATCCGCCAGCCTGCGGCTTTTGTGGGCATCACTGGGCTCAAGCCAACTTATGGCCGTTGTTCGCGCTGGGGCGTGGTGGCGTTTGCCTCCTCGCTTGATCAGGCCGGGCCGATGACAAAGTCGGTGCGCGACGCGGCGATCATGCTGGAAGCTATGGCCGGACATGATCCGAAGGACTCGACCAGTGCCGATCTTGCTGTGCCGGATTTCGAGGCTGCCCTGACC
>JABDPP010000082.1 GCA_013042765.1 Litoreibacter sp. | reverse complement strand
AACTGTTTCAAAACAATTGGAGCAGTCTCCGTGATCGAATTGGAACGTGTTTCCTACAAATACGGCGGTGACGATCTTTTGAACGAGATCAGTCTCACGATCGAGCCCGGCTCCTTTCACTTTTTGACGGGGCCTTCGGGGGCGGGCAAGTCAACCCTCCTGAAACTGTGCTACATGGAGCTGCTGCCCAGCAACGGCCATCTTCGGATCTTTAAGGAGGACGTTGCTGACCTGTCGCGCGACCAGATTGCGATGACACGCCGGCGCATCGGGGTTGTGCATCAGGACTGCCAGTTTATCGATCATCTATCCGTCATTGAGAACATCGCCCTGCCGCTAACGGTATCGGGCCGCAATGTCGCGCAGGAACAGAAAAACCTGTCGGATCTGATTGCCTGGGTCGGTCTCGGCGACCGGCAAACGGCCACCCCTCCCGAACTATCCGGTGGGGAACGGCAGCGCATGGCCTTGGCGCGTGCGGTGATCATGGGGCCGGATGTTATTCTGGCGGATGAGCCCACCGGAAACGTTGACTGGGAGATGTCGGACCGATTGCTTTCACTCCTGATCGAACTGAACCGGATGGGAAAGTCCATTTTCATTGCAACACACGATCTGAACCTGATCCGCTCGGCCAAGAGCAAAGTGTCTGCCAGGGTCCTTCGTATTGCCAATCACAGCCTTCAATCCGCGGGATCCGATCTATGAGGGGCGCGCGTGGAACCAGCCGGACTTTTCTGGCAGTCACTGCTCTGCTTTCGGGTGACAGGCAGGCAGATCGGGCTGTCCCGCCGAGCGGTTTCACCGCCATTCTGACCTCATTCACGGCTGCGGCGATGGCCTTTTTGGCGGTATTCATTCTGGCGCTTTCGCTGGCAACGGGGCGGGTGGCGGAACGTTGGGCCTCGGAGCTGGGTCTGACCTCCACGATCAAGATTTCTGCGCCTGTGGGCGAGATGGAGACGCAGACCCGCGCCGTGGAGGAGGTGCTGCGCACCACGTCTGGTATCAAATCCTACCGGGTCATGAGTGATGCAGACCAGCGAGCCCTACTGGCGCCCTGGTTTGGGTCTGACCTGCCGATCGACAGCCTGCCGATACCGCGTCTTGTCGAGGTCGTTGAAACCGAAGAGGGTTATGACGTAACCGGCCTGCGCTTGCGCTTGCAGGCAGAGGCGCCGGGGGCATTTCTCGATGATCATACTCGGTGGCGCAGGCCGTTGGTGAGCGCAGCCCAGAGCCTCAGGCTTGTGGGGTGGGGTGCGCTTGGTCTCATTGTTCTGTCGGTGGCGGCGATGATCACGCTTGCCGCGCAGTCGGCGCTGGCAGCGAGCTCGCAGGTGATCCGCGTGATGCGGCTGGTAGGCGCGCGCGATACCTACATCGCCCGGGCTTTCGTCCGCAGATTTACTCTGCGTACGTTGATTGGTGCCCTTGTGGGCACAGTGTTGGGCGCTGTAACGCTGATCCTGCTTCCGCAGCAAAATGCACCGGACGCATTTCTCACCGGGATCCGGTTCGACGGCTGGCAATGGCTCTGGCTGCTAGTGCTGCCGCCCTTTTCCGCTATCGTGGCGTTCCTCGCTACCCGCCGCGCCGCGCTGGGCACCCTCAACGAGGTTACGTAATGATTGCCTACTCGGTGCAATGGGTCCGCTGCCTGGTCTTTAACATCCAGATGTATGTGATGATTGCCGTCATCGGGATCGGGTTCTTCCCGCTGGCCCTGATGAGCCGCAACGGGGCTTATATGGCATGTCACGCCTACACGAGCTGGATCAAATGGACGGCGGGCTGGATGATCGGCCTGCAGACCGTCGTGCGGGGAACGCCGCCGAAAGGCGCGGCTCTCGTTGCGGCAAAACACCAGTCTTTTTTCGACGTGATGCTGATTTTTGCGGCTCTGCCGCGCGGCAAGTTCATCATGAAGTCACTGCTGATGTATGCGCCTATCGTGGGGCAGTATGGGTTGCGTCTGGGTTGCGTTCCGGTGAACCGCGGCAAGCGCGGGGCGGCCGTTGCCAAGATGCTTAAGGATGTCGCCAACGGTGCGCAGGATCCGGGCCAGTTGATCATCTACCCGCAGGGAACCCGCGTCGCCCCGGGCACTCATAAACCCTACAAAGTTGGAACCGCGGTACTCTACGAACAAATGCAGCAGCCTTGCATTCCCGTAGCGACCAATGTCGGGGTTTTCTGGCCGAAGCGGGGCGTGTACCGAAAACCCGGCCTTGCCGTTATCGAGTTTCTGGAGCCCATTCCGCCCGACCTAGACAAGACGGCTTTTCTCAAAAAACTTGAGAGCGAGATCGAAGAGCATTCGAACCGGTTGATGGCAGAAGCCGGATTCGTCCAGAAGGATTGAGCCTCAGGCGGCGAGCCCTTTGGACCCGAGATCGAGGAACTTCTGCCGCCGATCCTTGATAAGGTCAGTCGGAGACATTCCCGACATCTGGTCCAGCATGCCAAGGATTGCCTTGCCGACGTTCTCGATCGCCTGATCGCGGCCACGCTGCGCGCCGCCTGCGGGCTCCTTGATGATCAGGTCGCAGACGCCCAGCTTGTGGAGGTCCTGTGCCGTCAGACGCAGCGCCTCGGCGGCCTCCCGCATTTTCTCCGCATCCTTCCAAAGGATCGAGGCGCAACCTTCCGGGCTGATAACGGAATAGATCGAGTGCTCGAGCATCGCGACCCGGTTGGCCGTCGCAAAAGCTACGGCGCCGCCGGATCCGCCTTCGCCTATGATGATCGACACCAGTGGAACGCCGATTTCCAGGCATTTCTGGGTAGAGCGTGCAATGGCCTCCGACTGGCCGCGCTCCTCCGCCCCTTTTCCCGGAAATGCGCCGGGCGTGTCGACAAGCGTGATAACCGGCAACTTGAACCGGTGCGCGAGGTCCATCAGCCGGATCGCCTTACGGTATCCTTCGGGCCGCGCCATGCCGAAATTCCGCTCAATTCGGGTCTTGGTATCGTGGCCTTTTTCGTGGCCAATCACCACCACCGGGCGGTCATCGATCCGGGCCAGGCCACCCATTATCGAGTGGTCGTCGGCAAAGTTCCGGTCACCCGCCAAGGGCGTATATTCCTGAAACAGAGTTTCGATATAGTCTTTGCAATGGGGCCGATCCGGGTGCCGGGCCACCTGGCATTTCCGCCAGGCGGACATATCCTTGTAGAGATCTTCAAGCAGCGCCGCGGCTTTCTTGTCGAGAGCTTCCGCTTCCTGTTCGACGTCCATTTCCGCATTCTGTCGGGCGAGCGCACGCAGTTCTTCTGCCTTGCCTTCGATCTCGGCCAACGGCTTTTCAAACTCAAGATAATTGGTCACGCGGATCTCCCTGCCCTCGGATGCCCTTCGTATATGACTTTGGTTGCGTCCAGATGCAATATCGAGCGCGCCTCGATTAGCCGCCGATCATCTCATACTGTTTCACGATGACCTCGGCCTGTTTGATCGACGCGATATCGACCAGTCGCCCCTTGTAGACCGTGGCGCCTTCGCCGTTTTTCTTGGCCTGTTCCATCGCCTCCAGAATTTCGCGCGCTTCGGTGACCTGCTCTTCAGATGGCGTGAAGACCTCGTTTGCCAGTGCGATCTGTTTTGGATGAATCGCCCATTTTCCGACCATGCCCAAAACGGCCGATCTGCGGGCTTGTGCCCGGAAGCCTTCGTCATCGGAGAAGTCGCCAAACGGGCCGTCGACCGGCAGTACGCCGTGTGTCCGCGCCGCCGCTACGATCTTTGCTTGCGCCCAATGCCACGGGTCGGACCAGTGCTTTGCGTCACCCTGCAGCATGTAGTAGTTGTCCTGCGTCCCACCGATCCCGGTCGTCTGCATGCCCATAGAGGCGGCGAAATCGGCGGCTCCAAGGCTGATCGCCTGAAGCCGGGGGGAGGCGGCAGCGATTTCCTCGACATGGGCGATGCCCGCAGCGGATTCGATGATTACCTCGAAGCTGATCGGCTTGGTACGACCGTTTGCGGTCTCGATCGCGGTCACGAGCGCATCGACGGCGTATATATCGGCAGCGCAACCAACCTTCGGGATCATGATCTGATCGACCCGGTCCGAAGAATTCTCCAGTATTTCGACGATATCACGATACCAGTAAGGGGTATCGAGGCCGTTTATGCGGACCGAGAGGTACTTGTTGCCCCAATCGACATCTCCAATGGCCTGAATGATGTTCTGGCGGGCCTGCGGCTTGTCGTCGGGGGCCACGCTGTCTTCCAGATCAAGGTTGATCACGTCAGCGGCCGAGGCTGCCATCTTCTCGAAAATCGCTGGCCGGGACCCGGGGCCGAAGAGTTGGCAACGGTTTGGACGGGCCGGAGGGGTAGGCTGCAGGCGGAAGCTCATGGGGATCTCATTGGTAAGGAAGTTACGAAATTGACCCTTGAAGTGTTAGGATATTGCTTCGCGATGCGCAAGCGCTGCGCTGCGGCATGGCGCTGGAACCCCCTCTTTGATGCGCTTCCCGAAGTGGCGGGGGAGAGTTGCCCCACTTGGGAACTGTGTTAGCTTTGGTGCAGTCAAGAGCAGCGAGACTGACGCAGCCGGGAGCATCCCAGTGGCAGATGAAAACCAAAAATTCGTTCGTAAGACACTGCGCCATTTCGCGGTGATGCGGAACCTTGGGCCCGGCGCCAGCCTGTCGGATACCCCGTTTCCAGACGACTGGTTTGATCTGCCAGAGGACGTGTTGGCTGATTTCGGGGCGATGGTCTACCTCGCCTCGCTCACAAAGCTGCACCAGAAACACATACTCAAGCAGGCCATGGGTGTTTTTGAGCCGCCTTTGCGTCTGGGGCAGTATCGGATCTTTTCGCTCGAACGGATTTCCGCGTGCCTTCATCACCTGGGCGGGTCTGAGTGCGGAAAATGAACGCCGTCTGGCGGTGGATCATCAGCCGCTCTCACCGCA
>JABDPP010000081.1 GCA_013042765.1 Litoreibacter sp. | reverse complement strand
TCAGATCGACTCTACTGTCAACAACCCTGCGGAACAGATGGAGTTCTTCCGGGCTGGAAACTCCAAGCCGCTGGTTCAGTTTACAGGCGAGCGTATGCCAGCCTTCCCCGAAGTCCCGACAGCCAAGGAACTTGGCGTGGATATCGAGTACTACATGCAGCGCTCGGTCAATGGCCCTCCCGGCATGGATCCGGAAGCCGTGGAATTCTACACCAACCTGTTCCAGGAGCTCTTCGACAGCAAGGAATGGCAGGACTTCTGCGTCTCTGACGGTTTGACCTGTGACGCGATGATGAAGGGCGGCGAGCTGGCAGATTTCCATGCGACACAGAAAGTGGCGCATGAGAAGCTGATCGCACAAGTTGGCGCGAGCGCCATCACCGGCGAATAAGAAGCACGGGTTTGCGGGGCCTGCCTGGCGCGGGCCCCGTTCCACCACCAAACATTTACGACCGCGCAAACCGGTGTGATCGACACCGGGCTTGGACAGGTGTTGCCGATGGGTACCCCGACTGCGCGAGAAACAGGAGCCTTGAACGATGACAGTTCGAACCGCAGAACTTCTGATGGCGATTGCAACGCTGATCTTGTCGCTAGGATTGATGTTGAGCATCTACACCGACGGCTTGCGGATCGATTGGGTCGAGGGCCGCGGGCCGGGCGCGGGCGTATGGCCGTTCTGGCTGTCGGCCGGCATGGCGGCCGCATCGGTCTGGACGCTGGTGCGCTGGTATCGCGGCCAAACACCCGAGAGCCGCTCTTACGACCCTTATGTGTCACGAGAGACGGTGTTTCTCGTGCTGGTATCGGCAACCTCGCTTCTGGTCCTGCTGATAATGATGAACATCATCGGCACCTATCTGTCGCTGATCGCGTTCATGTTCTTCTATGTCCGAATTCTCGGCCGCCACACCTGGCCGATGACGGTGGGCTTCATGCTTGGCACGCCGATCGCGGTTTACCTGCTGTTCGAGGTGGCGCTGACAAAATACCTGCCGAAAGGACTGCCGATCTTCGAGGAAGGGTTCCTCTGGATCGACAACCTTCGCTACGAGTGGTTTTACTGAAAGGCCTGAAAAATGGAAACTATCCTTGTTTCACTAGGTGCTGGGCTTTTGCAGGCCTTCGAGCCGCTTAACCTTTTCATGATTTTTGCGGGCTGTCTGGCCGGGCTGTTCGTCGGCTGTATGCCGGGCCTGGGATCGGTCAACGGTGTGGCGATCCTTCTGCCGATTACCTTTCTGGTCCCGCCCACAGCCGCGATCATCTTCTTGGCCGCGCTCTATTACGGCGCGATGTACGGGGGGGCGATTTCATCGATTACGCTGGGCATACCGGGGGCCTCGACGGCGGTGGCAACCGTCTTTGACGGCAGGCCAATGGCCCAGCAGGGCAAGGCCGACCAGGCGTTGATGGCTGCGGCGATAGCGTCCTTCATCGGTGGTACGGTCTCCATCGTCCTGTTCACGCTGTTCGCCCCGCCCCTAGCCGCCTTTGCACTGAAATTCGGCCCGCAGGAGGAATTCGCGCTGATGCTGTTGGCCTTTGCCACCTTCATCGGTCTGGGCGGCGATGACATCCCGAAGACGATCTTCTCGATCCTTCTGGGCCTTGTGCTCGCGGCCGTGGGCTTCGACATTATCTCCGGCCAACCGCGGTTGATCTTCTTCGATATGGTCGAGTTCCAGCGTGGAATCGGCTTCCTGGTTCTGGCCATCGGTATCTACGGTGTCGGTGAGATGCTCTGGACGCTTGAGACGACCAACGGCAAGGTCCAGATGCATAACGTCAAGATCACCTGGTCGCGGATCCGGTCGAACTTTGGGCAGGTCAGAGAGTATATCAACTCGACTTGGTTGGGCTCGGTTCTGGGTTTCTTCGTGGGGACCCTTCCCGCCGCCGGAGCGACACCTGCATCGCTGATGTCCTACGGTCTGTCGAAAACGTTCTCAAAAGATCCCGACAGTTACGGCAAGGGCAATATCTCGGGCGTTGCAGCGCCGGAGGCTGCGAATAACGCGGCGTCCACGGGCTCAATGTTGCCGATGATCACGCTGGGTATTCCCGGCTCGCCCACCACGGCGATCCTTCTGGGTGGCATGATCATCTGGGGGCTGCGGCCGGGCCCGCTGCTGTTCACCGAAAGCCCCGATTTCGTCTGGGGTCTGATCGGGTCCATGTATGTGGCCAACCTGGTGACAGTGCTCCTGAACATCGCGCTGATCCCGGTCTTCATCCGGGTGCTGGCCATGCCGTTCACCTTGCTGACGCCGATCATCTTCGTGCTCTGCGTACTTGGCGTCTTTGCCACGACAGATCGGATGTTCGACACCTGGATCATGCTGATCATCGGGGTCGTGGGCTATCTCATGCGCAAGCTGAACTATCCCGTCGCCCCGGCTGTTCTGGCCATCGTCTTGGGGCCGCTGGCCGAGCGCTCAATGCGTCAGTCGCTGATCGGAAGTCAGGGCGATGTCACAACCTTCGTGACGCGGCCGATCTCGCTTGTCTGCATCATGATCGCAATCGCGCTGGTCTCCTACCCGATCGTGAAGAAGATCCTGCGTAAACGGGCAGCAGAAGCCTGAAACGTTTAGAAAAAGGCTGAGCCCGGACCCGGGCTCAGCTCTCGTATCGGGTGTTGCCGCGCCGGTTGGCGTCGATCGGCAGTTCCACGAACAGAGGCTGGTGGGCCCGTTGCGAACAGGCCTGCCGCGGGCAGAGATGGCAATTGATGCCAATCGGGCTGAACAGCTTGTCATCATTGAAATTGAACGCCGTCGAGTAGCCCAGCCGTTCGGCATGCTTGAAATCACAGCCAAGGGCGAGCGCCAGCCGCCGGTCCTGCGTTTCCCGGCTGTAGACTGGACGGTGCGCGGTCCGGCTGATCGTG
Organism: Litoreibacter sp.; assembly: GCA_013042765.1. Taxonomy (GTDB): domain Bacteria; phylum Pseudomonadota; class Alphaproteobacteria; order Rhodobacterales; family Rhodobacteraceae; genus Litoreibacter. Next base: position 5,050 of record JABDPP010000081.1, on the reverse strand, counting down.
AAAAACTGCTGACCATCGGGCATCTCGACGAATTGCGGAATGATCACGCCGGGGGTGAAGAATGCGGTGTGGATGTTCCAGACCGGGCAAGCGCCACCGTATTCGGCAAGGTTAAAGGTCGTTGAGTTGAACCGCTTGGTGACATTGCCGGCCTTATCGACGCGCAGAAAAAAGAACGGTACGCCGCGCGCTCCTTCGCGCTGCATCGTGGTGAGCCTGTGGCAAACCTGCTCGAACGTGACACCGAGGCTCGCTGCCAGCTGGTCGATGTCGTAGGCGCAACGCTCGGCCTCCTCCAGAAAGGGCTCGTAAGGCATCAGGAAGGCGGCGGCGAAATAATTGGCAAGCTCGACCTGGCAGCGCGCCAATCCCTGCTCGGACTCGATGCCGCTGTTGTCCACGAGTTCCTTGATCACATCCTCAAACTCCACGACGCCCAGAATATGCGCCATCTGGAACACCCGGTTCGGATGGTCGAGCGCGCGGGAGAAATGGATTTTCGCGTTTTCCACGTCATAGAAGCGCAGAGACTGCCCCATCTCCTCAATCGGACGGGTCAGGGTGGTGATCCCGTGCTTGGTTTTCAAGCGGTTGCGGAGCGTGGAATATATGTCGTCGGTATCCGGCGCGATATCGCGATGCGCCCGTTCGGCAGCATCCTCGAGGGTCGGAAAATGGTTCTCGTGATCGCGGAAGAAATCATGGATCACGGTCTCGGGAGACAGTTCCATCAGACCGCTGGGCATCTGCTCGCTGCCGGCCTGCATGATCTTGTCCAAAGCCGTCCGATGGCTTTGATAAAGCTCCAGAAACAGGTCCACCAATTGCGGTGCATGGTCGATCGCGGCGCGGATCTCCTGAAGATCCGGAGCCTTTCTGCCAAAGATCGGATCCTGAATCGTGTGACGTAAATCGGCCACCAGACGTGCGGAATCATCGTTGGTCAACTCGCGCCAGTCGACCTTATAGGCATCCGACAATGCCATAAGCATTTGAACGGAAAGGCTTCGTTGGTTGTTCTCCAACAGGTTGACGTAAGATGCGCTTATGCCAAGCGCCTTGGCCATCTGAGCCTGAGTCTCGCCCTTCTGCCGGCGCAACTGACGTAACTTCGGACCAATCAGAGTCTTGCTCATCTTCACCTGCCTGTCTGACGATGACTTACAACATTACCAAATTATGTTAATGTCGATGACACAAATAACACATTTACCCGAATTACCTAGATTCCACAATATGCGCAACTATATTTCTTTTAAGCGCAGGCGAGTCGCGGCAGGCAAGGTGCGCAGATGTTCAATTAAAGGAAACCTAAAATGGCGTACAAAGTCCTCATCCTCGGAGCCTCCTACGGCTCTCTTCTGGGCACCAAGCTTCTGATGGCAGGTCACGACGTGACCCTCGTGTGCCGCTCTGCGACCGCTGATCTGATCAATGCTGAGGGCACCGATGTCCGCATCAAGCTGCGCGGCGAAGACGAGCACCGCGTGATCCTTTCCGGCGACCAGCCCGGAAAGCTGGACGCGATGCCGCCCGAGCAGGTCGATGTCAGCGAATACGACATGGTGGCCCTTGCCATGCAGGAGCCGCAGTATGGCTCTCAGGCGATCCGTGCCCTGATGCAGAATATTGCTGAGGCCCGCATCCCCTGCCTGTCCATCATGAACATGCCGCCGCTTGCCTATCTCAAGCGGATCAAGGGAATTGACGGCTCGAAGCTGGAAGGCGCCTTCTCCTGCCCGGATGTCTGGCATGCCTTTGACCCTGAGCTTGTGACGCTCTGCAGTCCTGACCCGCAGGCCTTCCGCCTGCCCGATGAGAAGGCCAATGTTCTCTTCGTGGGCCTTCCGACCAATTTCAAGGCAGCCGCCTTCTCCGACCCGGACCACAACGCGATGCTGACGCAAATGCAGGACGACATCGCCGCGGTCACGATCGAGGGCAAGGACGTACCGGTAAAGCTGCGTGTGTACGACTCGCTTTTCGTCCCGCTGGCCAAGTGGAGCATGCTGTTGACCGGCAACTATCGCTGCGTTCAGAACGACGGCGTGCGCCCGATCAAGGAAGCCGTGCACGGCGATATCGAAAGATCCCGCGAGATTTATGCCCATATCGACAATATCGCCCGCAAGCTGGGTGCAGACGGCGCGGATCAGGTCCCGTTCGAGAAATATGCCAAGGCGGCTGAGAACCTGCTGAAGCCGTCCTCGGTGGCGCGCGCCATCGACGGAGGCTCCGAGCATGTTGAGCGTGTGGATGTCGTGGTCAAACTGATCGGCGACGCACTTGGCATGCCGAATGCAGAGGTCGACGAGACCGTGGCCATTGTTGATAGACGCCTGCGCAACAACGCGATGATCGCCGCATAAGGCGACTCAGCCGCGTTCTTCACGCGCAAGAAAACAGATCAGAGAACGGGCGTCGGCAGTCTTTCGCCGGCGCCCGTTGTCGCTTTCACGCTCAGGATTTCCACCGGATCGGCACAGCTTGAACAAGTTTCTGACAGATTGAACCGCATTTTAGGCTGTGCTTTCGATCTGTAGGGAAATGGTGGTATGTCCGCGATACGCTTTCTGTTTGAAAAGATCCGTGTGTTCTGGCTCGGCTTCATGGTTGCAGTTGCCGGCCTGACGGGCGCTGGCATTTTCGCAGGCCATATCAGTCCAATCGAGGTTCAGATCGCACTCATGGAATGGCGGCAGCAATCTTCGCTGCTCGATCCGCAATCGCTGCCTGAAAGCGTGCGTGGCTTTCTCCCAGCGGATCAGCAGGACAGCGAAACGACAAATCAGCGGCTGAAAGACAATCTTGCGGCCCTGCGCCAGCGCCAACAGGCGGCGGCAAGCCAGTAGGCGCCCTAGAACTCGATCTTCACGTTCGGGAGCTTCAGCTCTTTCATCAACTCGCGGATCTCATTTCGCGCCGCAATGTTGGAGATGTTGAGGTTTGTGACCCCGATCTCGCCCAGATCTAGCAGCGTCAATCCACGCGGGAAAAGCTCCCGGAAAATCACCCGTTCCGAAAATCCCGGCGCGACTCGGAACCCGATCCGTTTGGCCAGCGCGGCCACGGCATCGGTAATCTTCTTTTTGTTATGCATGCGCTGGGTGCCGACCCGGTTACGAACCACGACCCAGTCGATCGGCTTCAGTCCGGCCTGGGCGCGAAGCTGGCGGGCCTGCCAGACCATCTGCGAATAGACCGACGGGCCCTTGATCTCCTGAGTGTCGGGATCAATCCGTGCCAGTAGGTCGAAATCGATGAAACTGTCATTTAGCGGTGTGACCAGCGTGTCGGCCAGCGAGTGAGCAACCTGGCTCAACCTTGTGTGGGAGCCGGGGCAATCGATCACGATGAAATCAAAAGCATTGTCCATGCTGGCCACGGCGACAGAAAGGCGGCGGTCGTAGATATTCTCACCCGGCGCAAGGGAGGTGCTGTCCACCTCGGGCAATTCGACGATCGTGGCCATGGGCAGGTTGAGCCCTGTGCGTTCTGCATAACGCTTTCGGTTCTCGCAGTAGCGGGTGAAGCTGCGCTGCCGCAGGTCCAGATCAAGCGCACCGACCTTGAAGCCCATGCGCGCCAGCGCTGTCGTGACATGCATGCAGTTCGTGGACTTCCCCGATCCGCCTTTTTCATTGCCAAATACGATAATATGCGCGGCCATGCCTCAATCCGATCCTGTCCCGAAGCTGCGTCTCACGGACGTAGCGCCACTATATGTAGGTGTCACCGCTAGGGAAAGGATGAGTTTCGGTCAAATTGGATAATTGAGCGGCATGGGTCGGATTCCCCACAGCTATTTCCCCGCACCCCGGAAGACGCGCACAAAAAAAACGCCGCCCGGGAAGGCGGCGTTTCTGAATAGTCGAAAGGGATCGGGCTTAGAAGCCGAGGCCTTCGTACTTGTTCTTGAACTTGGAAACACGACCACCGGTGTCCATCAGGCGCTGGCTACCGCCAGTCCAGGCCGGGTGTGCCGAAGGGTCGATGTCGAGCGAAAGCGTGTCGCCCTCTTTTCCCCAGGTGGATTTCATCTGAACGATATCACCATTGGTCATCTTGACGTCGATGATGTGGTAGTCGGGATGGGTATCTTTTTTCATATCCAGGTCTCCTTACGCTTCAGCGCCGGCTTTGGGCTTGTAGTTCGCGACCTCGGCAATACGAGCCGATTTACCACGACGCGAGCGCAGGTAATACAGTTTCGCGCGGCGGACACGGCCGCGGCGGACAACCGTGATGCTGTCGATATTCGTCGAATGCAGGGGGAACACACGCTCCACGCCTTCACCGAAGGAGATCTTGCGCACGGTGAAGGAACCGGCAATGCCGGAGCCGTTCTTGCGTGCAATGCAGACGCCTTCGTAGTTCTGCACACGGGTGCGTGTGCCTTCGGTAACTTTGTAACCGACGCGGATGGTGTCACCCGCCTTGAAATCGGGAATGTCTTTCCCGAGGGCGGCAACTTGTTCCGCCTCAATCTGTGCGATCAGGTCCATCTGACGCGCTCCTTCATATGATCCCGGTTTGCCCGGTGAATGTTTCTCGCGTCCTCAGAGCTCTCGGTCTTCTTCCGGGTCCGCTTTCATCCCATTCGGGAGCGCCCGCCAGAGGTCAGGTCGTCGTTGCTTTTCACCATAGCCTTGCCCCCGTCTGTCGCGCCGAAGAAAGCGCAGGAGATAGTCGGATTTCAAGGCTCTGGTCAGTCATCTGATTCCAGATTGCCGGGGTATAGGGGGGATCGCCCCCCGGATCAAGTAGGTTTGCACGCTACAGCGCGACACCGGAAGGATTTTTCCCGGGCCAGGTCGGGGCTCGGAAGGCGGGTGCCTGTTCGAACACATACACACGGGTTTCCCGGCATGACAAGAGGTCGCCATGAGCCTGAAGCGGACGTGCTCCATTCCAAATTCTGTCGACCGCTCGCCCGCCGCAATGTTAGTGGTTAGACCTCAGACGGAGGAGCGAACCTATGCGAGTATTATTCACCGGAGGGGCCGGAAAGGCGGGGCGGCATGCGGTTTCCTATCTCGTGGCTCAGGGG
>JABDPP010000079.1 GCA_013042765.1 Litoreibacter sp. | reverse complement strand
TTGTCTGGCTTTCCAGATCCACTTCGATACGTGCGTTCGAGCCCTTCTCCGCATCTTTCATCAGGATATCGACCTGCTCTTGCGGCAAAACCACCGGCAGGATCCCGTTCTTGAAGCAGTTGTTGTAGAAGATGTCCGCGAAAGACGGTGCAATCACGCAGCGGATCCCGAAATCCTTGATTGCCCAAGGCGCATGCTCCCGCGACGATCCACAGCCGAAATTGTCACCAGCAACGAGGATTTCCGCGTCACGGTAAGCATCCTTGTTCAAGACGAAATCAGCCGCTTCGCTGCCGTCTTCGTTGTAACGCATCTCGTCAAACAGGTTCACGCCGAGCCCCGAACGCTTGATTGTCTTCAGGAATTGCTTGGGGATGATCATGTCGGTGTCGATATTGATCAGGGGCAGAGGCGCAGCCACGCCGGAGATTTTTTCGAATTTTTCCATGATCTTTATCCTTCCATCAGTTCGCGCACATCGGTCAGACGACCTGTCACAGCAGCTGCAGCGGCCATTGCCGGCGACATCAGATGCGTGCGGCCTTTATAGCCCTGACGCCCCTCGAAGTTCCGGTTGGAGGTCGAGGCGCACCGTTCTTCCGGCGCGAGCTGGTCTGGATTCATGCCCAGGCACATCGAACAGCCTGCCAGACGCCAGTCGAAACCGGCCTCGATCAGCTTGTCCGCAATGCCTTCCTGCTCGGCCTGTAGTCGAACAAGTCCCGAACCCGGGACAATCATCGCCCGCAAGCCTTCCTTGACCTTGCGGCCTTCCATGATCTTGGCGACTTCGCGCAGATCCTCGATCCGGCCATTGGTGCATGAGCCGATGAAGACCGTATCAATCTCGATCTCGGAGAGCGGCGTTCCGGGCTCCAGCCCCATGTAGTCGAGCGAGCGTGCCGCAGCATCGACCTTGCCGCCCTCAAAGCTTTCGGGCGCCGGTACGTCAGCAGTGATCGGCAGAACATCTTCGGGCGACGTGCCCCATGTAACCACCGGTGCGATATCGGTGGCATTGATCTCGATGACCTTGTCGTAGTGAGCGCCCTCGTCGGACTGAAGAGTCTTCCACCACGCCAGCGCGGCTTCAAGATCCTCGCCCTTCGGCGAGTGCGGGCGGCCCTTGATGTATTCAAACGTCTTTTCGTCCGGCGCGATCAGGCCGGCGCGCGCGCCACCTTCAATGGCCATGTTGCAGACCGTCATCCGGCCTTCCATCGACAGATCCCGGATCGCCGAGCCGGCATATTCGATCACATGACCGGTGCCGCCAGCGGTGCCGGTGATACCAATGACTGTCAGCGTAATGTCTTTCGCGGTCACGCCGGGGGGCAGCTCACCCTCAACCTTGACCAGCATGTTCTTGGATTTTTTCTGGATCAGGGTCTGGGTGGCCAGAACATGTTCGACTTCGGATGTGCCGATCCCGTGCGCAAGCGACCCGAAAGCACCGTGGGTGGCGGTGTGGCTGTCACCACAAACAACAGTCATGCCCGGCAGAGTCAGGCCCTGTTCCGGGCCGACGATATGGACGATGCCCTGGCGTACGTCATCGACGTCGTAGATTGGCACGCCGAAATCCTTGGCGTTCTGGCGCAGCGCCTCAACCTGAATGCGCGATTGCTCATCCTTGATACCTGACAGGCGATCAGGGTCGGTCGGCACGTTGTGATCGGGAACCGCAATCGTACGCTCGGGTGCGCGGACCTTGCGGCCCGTCATGCGCAGACCCTCAAAAGCTTGCGGGCTGGTGACTTCGTGCACGAGATGGCGATCGATATACAACAGGCACGTCCCGTCTTCGCTTTCGTGGACAACATGCGAGTCCCAAAGCTTGTCATAGAGTGTTTTCGGCGTACCCATCGGCCATCTTCCTTGTGCTGCGCCGCCGATACTGGCGGGTGTTGCATTCTATTGGCGCCCCGAAGCTCGCTGAGATCCCCGGGCCCAAATTTTGCGTGACGTCGTGCCACTACCGGTCGGATTCTGCAATCCCATTCTGCGCTTTGCGTTCAGGCGCTGCGGTATCTGAAGGTTCCTGACCCTGTGGCCACGAGCGTCCCGTTCTCGTCATGGATAGTCCCTTCGGCAAAGAACGTCCTTTTGCCGCCGCCAATGCGGGAGGCTTCCCCGATAAGAAACTCCCCTGTCGGGCGGGACAGGAAATTGGTATTCATGCTCAGGGTCATGGCAAGTGTCTTTTCCTTCGGATCGCCCGTGTAGCAGCCGCAATAGCCCATGACAGTATCCAGCAACACGGCATAAACACCGCCATGCGGGATGCCATAACGGTTCATCAGGAACGGCTCCAATGGCAATTCAAAGCGCGCATAATCACGGTCCCAGCCCGTCATCTTAAACCCGATATGGCTTTGCAGCGGGTAGTGATCCTCAATCAAGTGCGGCTCGACTTCCGAATGTGCCATGACGTCCTCTCTTTCTTGCCCGTGTGAGGACACAGAACGAGAGCGCGGTCAATCCCGTGGGATGTTCGCCAGATGCCGCAAAGCGGCTCGCAGAACGCGCTGCTCCTCCTCCGACAGACCTGCAACGCAATCCCGGTCATAGACCGCCGCCTTCTCGCACAGATCCTCGAACGCCTTTCGGCCAAGCGGTGTAAGCGACAGCACTTCCCGCCGACGGTCCGCCATGTCTTCCCGCCGCGTCAGGAAGCGACGTTCCGTCAGTCGTGCAACGGCCCGGCTGATCTTGGTCTTGTGGATCATCGCCCGTGCGCCAATCTCGACAGCGGTCATTTCACCGTAGCGACCTAGATGGAACAAAACCCGCCATTCGGTCCGCAGAAATCCGTAAGTGCCCTTGTAATAGGCCTGAAACCCAAGGCTACTCTTCTCCGCAGCCTGGTTCAGGAGGTAGGGAAGGAAGTCGATCAGATCAAAATCGCTACGCGCCATAAAAGCTGTCCTATGGCTTGTTAGTTACAAAAGCAACAATTACCACTGACGCAAATGACAGAGGATTCCATGGCACACACATCGCCTGACGCATCAAGTTCCGGGGCCCGTTACATGCCGGGCTTCGGCAACGATTTCGAGACCGAGGCCCTGCCCGGCGCCCTGCCGCAAGGCATGAACAGTCCGCAGAAATGCAACTATGGCCTCTATGCCGAACAGCTGAGCGGGACCGCGTTTACCGCACCTCGCGGCCAGAACGAGCGCACATGGTGCTACCGGATCCGCCCTTCCGTAAAACATACCGGCAGGTTCGCGAACATTGATCTTCCCTACTGGAAATCAGCGCCCCACGTGATGCCAGACGTGATCAGCCTCGGTCAGTATCGCTGGGATCCGGTGCCCCATGCAGACGAGGATCTGACCTTCATTTCCGGCATGCACACCATGACAACCGCAGGAGATGTGAATACCCAGGTCGGGATGGCCTCGCATATCTATCTGGCGACTCGTTCCATGCACGATGAGTATTTCTATAGCGCCGACAGCGAATTGTTGGTCGTCCCGCAGGAGGGCCGGCTGCGATTTGCGACAGAACTTGGGATCATCGACCTAGAGCCGAAGGAAATCGCGATACTCCCACGCGGCATGGTGTTCCGGGTGGAGGTACTGGAGGGTCCTGCACGCGGTTTTGTCTGTGAGAACTACGGCCAGAAGTTCGACATGCCCTCGCGCGGCCCGATCGGCGCCAATTGCCTCGCCAATCCGCGCGACTTCAAGACACCTGTTGCGGCCTATGAGGATCGCGATGCCCGCAGTCGTGTTGTCATCAAATGGTGTGGCCAGTTCCATGAGACATTCATCGGCCATTCACCTCTGGACGTGGTTGCCTGGCATGGCAACTACGCGCCCTGCAAATACGACCTGCGCACGTTCAGCCCGGTCGGTGCGATCCTCTTTGATCACCCCGACCCCTCGATCTTCACGGTCCTGACCGCACCCTCGGGCGTCGAAGGCACCGCGAATATAGATTTCGTCCTGTTCCGCGAGCGATGGATGGTGGCGGAAAACACATTCCGGCCGCCATGGTATCACAAGAACATCATGTCAGAGCTTATGGGAAACATCTACGGGATCTACGACGCCAAGCCCAAGGGATTCGTGCCCGGCGGCTTGAGCCTGCACAATATGATGCTGCCGCATGGCCCGGATGGCACGGCCTTTGAAGGCGCGTCGAATGCGAAACTGGAAGCTGAAAAACTGGACAATACGATGTCGTTCATGCTCGAGACCCGCTTTCCGCAGCATCTGACCGAGTTCGCCGCAAAGGAAGCTCCGCTTCAGGATGACTACATCGAGTGCTGGGACGGCTTGGAGAAGAAATTCGATGGCACTCCGGGGGTGAAATGAGCATCAAATCCGTGAACCATGGACGGTGCGCGCACCAGGCGCGCCCCGTTCGGGCGAGGTATTCGGCGTGAAGCTGGCAACGCGCCCTTTCGGCCGGCATCGGGACGGACAGCTTCTGGTCGTCTCTGATGATCTGGAAACATGCCGCCCCGTGGACGGCCTCGTTCTTCAGGATGTTGTCGACGTGTCCGCGTCCGAAGACGAGATCCTGAAACATGCCACGGCACCGGAACCCTTCGACCCGGGGGCCGTACTGTCTCCTTTGCCCCGCGCTTATCAGTTCCTCGATGGCTCAGCCTATGTGAACCATGTCGAACTGGTCCGACAGGCCCGCGGCGCGGCCATGCCGGAGACCTTCTGGAGCGATCCGCTGATGTATCAGGGTGGATCCGACGGGTTCCTCGCGCCAACAGAAGACATTGTCGGTCACCCGGACTGGGGCATCGACTTCGAGGCTGAGATAGCGGTAATCACGAATGATGTGCCACAGGGTATCTCCTCCGAGGCGGCGGCCGGAAAGATCGCCTTTGTCATGCTTCTAAACGATATCAGCCTGCGCAACCTGATCCCCGGTGAACTGACCAAGGGATTTGGCTTCGTCCAATCAAAACCAGCCTGTGCCTGTTCTCCCCTCGCAGTCACCACCGAGAACCTGCCCGGTTGGGACGGGCGGAGACTAAGCGGCATTCTGAAAGTCGACCTCAATGGTGAACCATTCGGGCGCGCTAATGCTGGTGTCGACATGACCTTCGATTTCGGCCAGCT
>JABDPP010000078.1 GCA_013042765.1 Litoreibacter sp. | reverse complement strand
GGTCATAGGTGATAAAGCCGTGGCCGGTGCGCGCGACGGCTTGCAGAAGCGGCTCAAACAGTGACCGGTTCTTGCGCAAACGCCCGTCGAGCGGGTCCATGACCGCGATCACCTCGGGCATCGCCTCGAAATAGCCGGCCAGTGCGACGGAGACATCTCCGGGGCCCGCGCTGGTGGGCAGATCCTCCAGAAGCGCGACCACTTCCACACCAGCGGCACGATAGAATGCCATGACCTCGCGCGCGTCGGGCCGCGCCGGATCGATCGCGATTGTCACCGGCAAAGCCAGATCGCTGAGCTGTTCGCGGGTCAGCCCGTTTTCACCGGTATCAATCAGGATGACAGAGAAAAGCGGCTGCCCGGGAACAGCCTCAAACCCAGCGGAGAAGGACTGCAATGCCCCTGCCCCGGCAACGGCTGTGGGAAGCGGTGCTGCATCCTCCTCAACCTCGGCCACGGTCTCTTCCGTGGCGGGTTCGGGTGTGCGCACAGAGGGCAGTCGATTGACGATAACCCGGGAGGTCGACTGAGGCGCGGTTTCACGAATAGCTGCCCCGCCTTCCTGCACCGGATCCGTGATCTGAGGCAGTGGCACGGCAATCGGTTCACTTGCAGGGCTGGCGCGGGCGATCTGCGTGGGCTCTGCGGGCGCTTCAGGGTCGGCCGGTTGCGTGGGAACGGTGTCGGCCTCGGCGGCTTCGGCGGTCCGGCTGGCCTTTTGCGGCAGGGCTGCGCTGGGGGCAGGCTCCGGCGTGACGACGGAGGCCGCGGCCGGGCCCATGGCGGGTTCTTCGAGCGCGGCGACAACGTCCAATTCAGGCGTCGGCGCGGGCTCTGGCTTGATATCGTTGGCAAGTTCGGCCAGATCGGTTGCGGTTTCCGGCTCGGGCGCAGCGGCAGCGGGGGCTTGCGACGCAGCCTTCGATACTGCGGTACCATCGGGTTCTGGCGTTGCGACACCTGCGGTCTCGGCTGTTGCGGATTGCTCCTGCAGGATGGCTTGCCCCGGCAGCTCTGGTGCGACCTCTGGTACGGTTTCCACAGGCTGAGGCGAAGTCTCCGTCTGGGCCACGTCTTCTTGCGCAACCTCGAGCTCTGCGCTTGGTTCAGGACCGGGCTCTGGGGCTGGCTCTGTCGGGGCTTCCGCCACCACCGGGGGCTCTGCTTTCGGTGCCGGCGACGTTTCCTCTTGGACTGTTTGGACGGTTTCCTCAACAGGTGCGGGCGCGGGCGCCGGGGTTTCCTCGGGCGCAACCTCCGCGACTTCTGGCAAGACTGGCTCAACAATGGAAGGCACGGTCGCCTCTGACGCGGGCGCCGGTGTTTCAGCGATTTCGCCTGGATCGGACGCCGGTGTCATCGGCGCTACGATCGACAATACGAACGCCGCCCCGAAACATACGATCAAGCCCCAGAGGAGGCCCGCAAAGATGCCTTTGCCCATGACAGAATTCCTTGTGCGCCTACCCGACGAAAATCCGCCCGATTCTTGTGGCCAATCCGCAGAGCGGCCCTTGAACTTGACGGAATGCTCTGACCATTTATACCGCCATGCAAACGATGCTGAAAAGGCATTTTCACAATCAAGGCGGGATCATGCTGCTTTTAATCGATAACTACGACAGCTTTACCTACAACCTTGTCCATTATCTGGGCGAGCTTGGGGCCGAGGTCGTCGTCCATCGCAACGATGCGCTGGATGTGCAGGCGGCGATGGCCCTCAAACCAGAGGGGATCGTGCTAAGCCCCGGACCCTGTGATCCCTCGCAGGCGGGGATCTGCCTCGCGCTGACCGAAGCCGCCGCGGAGACCGGAACACCGCTTCTAGGCGTCTGCCTTGGCCATCAGACCATCGGGCAGGCCTTTGGCGGCAAGGTGGTGCGTCACAGCGAGATCGTGCATGGCAAGATGGGCGCAGTGATCCACACCGGAAAAAGCGTCTTCAAGGGCCTGCCCTCGCCGTTCGAGGCGACGCGCTACCACTCCCTCGTGGTGGACCGCGCCAGCCTGCCGGACGTCCTTGAGATCACGGCCGAGCTTGACGACGGCACGATCATGGGGCTGCAGCACCGATCCAAACCGATCCACGGCGTGCAGTTCCATCCTGAAAGCATCGCCTCTGAACACGGGCACAAGCTGCTCAACAACTTCCTCGACCTGATGAAAGTCCCCGCATGAGCGATATTCTGAAGTCCCTGATCGGCACGGCCGCCGATCGCCCCCTGACCCGCGCCGAAGCGGAAAGCGCCTTCGAGGTGCTGTTTAACGGGGAAGCCACGCCGAGCCAGATCGGTGGTTTCCTGATGGCGTTGCGCACGCGGGGCGAAACGGTGGAGGAATATGCCGCTGCCGCCGCCGTGATGCGCGCCAAGTGCAAGGCGGTCACCGCCCCCGAGGGCGCAATGGACATCGTAGGCACCGGTGGCGACGGCAAGGGGACGCTCAATATCTCCACCGCGACCGCTTTCGTGGTGGCCGGCACTGGCGTAGTTGTGGCCAAGCATGGCAACCGCAATCTCAGTTCGAAATCCGGAGCCGCCGACGCACTGACCCAGATGGGCATCAATGTCATGGTGGGCCCCGAGGTCGTCAATCGCGCCATTGCCGAGGTTGGGATCGGCTTCATGATGGCGCCCGTGCATCACCCGGCCATCGCCCATGTGATGCCGACCCGCGCCGAGCTGGGCACCCGCACGATCTTCAACATCCTCGGCCCGCTGACCAACCCCGCCGGCGTCAAACGCCAGCTGACCGGCGCGTTCTCGCCCGACCTGATCCGGCCCATGGCCGAGACACTGCAACAGTTGGGTTCCGAAAAAGCGTGGCTGGTGCATGGTGGCGACGGCACCGATGAGCTGGCGATCTCCGCCCCTTCGAAGGTGGCGAAGCTCGAGAACGGCACAGTCACTGAAACGGAAATCGCCCCGGAGGATGCCGGTCTGCGCCCGCATCCGTTCGAAGATATCATCGGAGGCACGCCCGAGGAGAACGCGGCAGCGCTCCGTGCACTTCTGGACGGGGCAACATCTGCCTACCGCGACGCGGTTCTGCTGAATTCGGCGGCCGCGCTGGTGGTCGCCGACAAGGTCAGTTCCCTGCCCGAAGGTGTTGAACTTGCACGCGAAAGCATAGATAGCGGTGCGGCCAAGGCCAAGGTGGACGCTCTGGCGAAACTCACCTCGGAGGCCGAATGAGCACCCCAACGATTCTCGAAAAGATCAAGGCTTACAAGCTTGAGGAAGTTGCCGCGCGCAAGGCTGAGACGTCGCTGGCAGATCTTGAGGAAGCAGCAGCCGCTGCCGACGCGCCCCGCGGATTTGCCGCCGCCCTGTCCGAGGCTGCGCGCACCGGCTACGGGCTGATTGCCGAGATTAAGAAGGCCAGCCCCTCGAAAGGATTGATCCGCGAGGATTTCGACGTCCCTGCGCTGGCCCGCGCATATGCCGAGGGCGGCGCCACTTGTCTGAGCGTTCTGACCGACGCGCCCTCCTTTCAGGGGTCGGACGCGTTCCTGATGGCTGCCCGCGAAGCGGTGGAACTTCCGGTCCTGCGCAAGGATTTTATGTATGACCCCTACCAGGTGGTCGAGGCTCGGGCGCTGGGCTCTGATTGCATCCTGATTATCATGGCCTCTGTCAGCGATGCACAGGCCCGCGAACTGGAAGATGCCGCCGAAGCACTGGGCATGGATGTGCTTGTCGAGGTTCACAATGCCGAAGAACTGGAGCGCGGCGTTGTACTGAACTCTCCCCTGATCGGTATAAACAACCGCGATCTCAATTCGTTCGAAGTCACTCTTGAAACAACACGTGCTCTCGCGGGACGGGTTCCCGAGGACAAGCTGATCGTCTCTGAAAGCGGCCTCTTCGAGCCGGGAGACCTCGCTGATCTGGCCCGCTACGGCGCCCGCAGCTTCCTGATCGGCGAAAGCCTGATGCGCCAGCCGGATGTCGCGGCCGCCACGCGGCATATCCTGAGCAAAAAACCAGCCATGGGAGGCATGTGATATGTCCGAACTGACCCATTTTGACGGTAAGGGCGACGCCCATATGGTCGATGTCTCCGAGAAGGAAGTGACCTCCCGCGTGGCCGTGGCCCAGGGCGCTGTGCGGATGCAGCCTGAAACGCTGGCCCTGATCACCGAGGGGCGCGCAAAGAAGGGCGATGTGATGGGCGTGGCGCGACTGGCCGGCATTATGGGGGCGAAACAGACCGCCAACCTGATCCCGCTGTGCCACCCGCTGCCGATCACGAAGGTGGCCGTGGAACTGACACCCGACGAGAGCCTGCCCGGTGTGCGGATCGAGGCCACCGTCAAAACGACCGGACAAACCGGCGTGGAGATGGAGGCGCTCACTGCGGTTTCCACCGCAGCACTGACCCTTTACGACATGGTCAAAGCCGTCGAAAAGACGATGGAAATCATTGATATCCGGCTTGTTCTTAAAGATGGCGGTAAGTCTGGGCGGTTCGAGGCGAACGCGTGATTTCGACCGCAGAAGCGCTGGATCACCTGCTGGCATTGGTTGCACCGATGCCGGTCGAAGAGATCGCGCTCCAGGACGCTTTCGGGCGGGTGCTGGCCGAACCCGCTGTGGCCGCCCGCGCGCAACCACCCTTTCCGGCCTCGGCCATGGACGGCTACGCGATCACCGATGCCAAGCCAGAACCTGGCACCCGCTACACGGTGATCGGCGAGGCTGCGGCGGGACACGCGTACACTGGTGATCTGCACACGGGGCAAGCGGTGCGTATTTTTACTGGCGCACCCGTACCCAACAACGCGAAATCCGTTGTTATTCAAGAGGATGTCACGCGAAACGGAGATGAAATTACACTGAGTGCCGACCTTGAGCGCGCCGACCACATCCGGCCCGCAGGCGGCGATTTCAACATCGGAGCGACGCTGGACGCCCCGCGCCGGTTACGCGCGGCGGATCTGGCCCTGATGGCCTCGATGAACCTCTCGGTCGTGCCGGTGCGGCGCAAACCCGTGATCGCACTGATCGCAACCGGGGACGAACTGGTCATGCCC
Organism: Litoreibacter sp.; assembly: GCA_013042765.1. GTDB lineage: Bacteria > Pseudomonadota > Alphaproteobacteria > Rhodobacterales > Rhodobacteraceae > Litoreibacter. The sequence goes on along the minus strand of JABDPP010000078.1, from coordinate 1,389 downwards.
GGTGAGATGCCGCGCGACGACCAGATCATTGCATCCAACACGTTCGGCCTGAAGGCAATGTTCGAGACGCGCGGCGCGGAGGTTCGGGTGCTGCCGATCGCCAAGGACACGGTGTCTTCGCTCGCGACGGTCTTGCAGATGGCGGAGGGCTGCGATCTGGCGATTACCATCGGCGGCGCCTCGGTGGGCGATCACGATCTGGTGGCGCAAGTGGCCGGAGAACTGGGTCTGGACCGCTCCTTCTACAAGGTAGCAATGCGCCCCGGAAAGCCCCTGATGGCCGGGCACCTGCAAGGCGCCGCGATGGTTGGCCTGCCGGGAAACCCCGTTTCCTCAATGGTTTGCGGAGAGATCTTCGTGAGCCCGATGATCGACAAGATGCTGGGCATGCCCGCCGGTCCCCGGCCGCGCGACACGGCGGTTCTCAGCGAGCCGCTCGGCCAGAACGGACCACGGGAGCACTACATGCGCGCCCGTCTTGGGCCCGAAGGCGTCGCGGCGTTCCATCGCCAGGACAGCTCGCTCCTGAGCGTTCTGGCCGATGCCAATGCCCTGATCGTGCGTCCGCCCCATGACGGACCCCGCGAAATTGGCGCGCAGGTGGATGTCATCCATATCTGACAAATGTCGGGCACTTTTGACAAAGACCAAAGAACGTTGACACAAAACAGGAACACCGGTAGAACATCTGCGAACACATAGCTCTTTTCTTATCACAGGGAGTCCGAGCAGATGCTGACGAAGAAACAGCTGGACCTGTTGAAATTCATTCATGCGCGCGTGCAGCGCGATGGTGTGCCCCCCTCTTTTGACGAAATGAAGGATGCGCTCGATCTGCGGTCGAAATCAGGCATTCATCGGTTGATCACGGCCTTGGAAGAACGCGGGTTCATCCAGCGCCTCGCCCATCGGGCGCGCGCCATTGAGATCGTCAAGCTGCCTGATGCGATGGATCACGGTGGCTTCAAGCCCAAGGTGATCGAGGGAGACAAGACCGATCCGCCCGCCGAAGCGCTGCCTGTGGAGCAGGTGCATGCGCTGGAGCTTCCGGTAATGGGCCGGATCGCAGCCGGTACCCCGATTGAGGCGATCAGCGAGGTTTCCCACCACGTGGCGGTCCCCGGCAATATGCTTTCTGGCAATGGTCACCATTATGCCCTTGAAGTCAAAGGCGATTCGATGATCGAGGCCGGGATTAACGACGGTGACGTCGTGGTGATCCGTGAGCAGACCACAGCCCAGGATGGCGATATTGTCGTGGCGCTGGTCGAAGGTCACGAGGCGACACTGAAACGCTTCCGTCGGCACGGCTCCTCGATCGCGCTGGAGCCCGCGAACAGGTCATATGAGACCCGCGTTCTGCCCGATCACATGGTCAAGGTGCAGGGA
>JABDPP010000075.1 GCA_013042765.1 Litoreibacter sp. | reverse complement strand
GCCCTGCCCCAGACGCGGCATCATGTTGGGCATCATCGGCCGCAGACCGGCCCAGGGCGTGGCGTTGCGGGTGCAGATGCCCGGGAAGTTGTCGCGGCACCAGTCGATCAGCGGTTTGATCCGGTCGGCACGAATGTCGTAGTTCGCGCCGTTGAACTCGGCGGTCCCGGCAATCCGGAAGCGATCTGCGCCCAACCGGCTGGTGACGATCTTGGCCTTCTCGTCGAGCAGGCTGACAATCGGGGCCGCTCCCTGTGAGGCGTCGTCCATCTGCACGGTGACGGAATAGCCCTTCACCGGATAGACATTGACCCGATCGCCATATTGGGAGGCGATGGCGCGCGAGCCGATCCCTGCGGAGACGACGACCCCGTCGAACTCCAGCACGTCACGCTGCCCAGCCTGCGCGACTTCAATCTCCACGCAATCGGAATGAGCCCGGGTCGCGCTGACACTGGTGTCCAGCAGGAAGCGCCCGCCCCGCGCCTCGATATCGGCGGCGAGACCGGTGGTGAACTTGTGGATGTCACCGGAAAAATCGGTGTCGGTGTGGAACCCGCCCAGAATATCGCGGCCCAAGGCAGGCTCGATCCGGCGGGCCTCATCAGCGGAGACCTCGCGGCGCTCCAGCCCGGCCTGCGCCAGAAGCGCACTCGAACGGCGTCCGGCCTCGAACTCGCCCGCATCCTTGTAGAAATGCAGGATACCGCGCTGCTCCAGATCGAAGTCTATCCCGGCCCGGTCGGCCATATCCAGAAGCAACCCGCGCGCCATCTGCGCCATGCGTGCAGTCTCCACCGTATTGCGACGGTGGGCAGGAATGGCGAGCAGGAACTCTGTCAGCCAGCTGTATTTGTGCCAGTTCGGGCTGAGGTTCATGGAGAGCGGTGCATCCTTGCGGGCCAGCCATTTCATCCCTTTGAGAACAGTGCCCCAGCTGTTCCAGACTTCAGCGTTGGAGGCAGAAAGCTGGCCGCCATTGGCAAAGGACGTCTCCATCGCCGGGTAAGGCTGACGCTCGATGACGGTAACATCAAAGCCCCGGTCGAGCAATTTTGAGGCCATGGTGACCCCGGTGATACCTGCGCCGATAACTGCAATATGTGACATGTGATCCTCCTCGACGCGTCCTGCGCCCGTTCACATGCCCCGTCCGTCAACTTAACCTGAGAGCTTCGCGCCCGGTGGATCCCCCACAAGGCGTTTTCTCCTTCGGCGGGTGGACTGGCCACCACTCTCCGGACTTTTGATCCCTGCAGCGGTCCTTTCGCCTGAGAGTTTCCGGGGCGGTTGCTCCTTCGGCGCCGGAATTCCCAGTAGGATCCCGGTCTCTCCCGCTGCGGGAGATGTGTCTGCCTTAGCTGACAGATTGAGTCTTCCAAAATGAATTCAGCTCGGGAGGTCATGATGTTTCGTGATGCGATTCATCACGGCCTGGAGCCCCTCCCCCGAGAACAGGTGACAGCCACTGAAAACAAAGCAGTTTTTTGGCATGGAAACCGCCGCCCAACCTCGCTAGCTTGTCGTCAGTCCGGCTGGAGTGTCCGGAGAACTGGGAGAACAAAAATGAAGTACCTTATGAAAACGTCCGTGGCAGCAGCCCTGTCGCTGACCTTTGTCGGCGAAGCAGCCGCGACCGAATGGAACGTCTCCGTTTGGGGTAAGCGCCGCGCCTTCACCGAGCACGTTGAGAAACTGGCCGAGCTTGTCAGCGCAAAAACCGGCGGTGATTTCACCATGAATGTCAGCTATGGCGGCCTGTCGAAGAACCGTGAGAACCTCGATGGCATCTCCATCGGTGCATTCGAAATGGCGCAGTTCTGCGCGGGCTACCATCCCGACAAGAACCGTCTGATCACCGTGCTTGAACTGCCATTCCTCGGCGTCGAGACGCTCGATCAGGAAGTTGCTGTCAGCCACGCTGTGTACGATCACCCGGCCGTTGCCGACGAGATGTCTCAGTGGAACGCCAAGCTGCTGATGACCTCGCCGATGCCACAGTACAACCTCGTGGGCACCGGTGAACCACGCGACGAGCTGGCCGATTTCGAAGGCATGCGCGTCCGCGCAACCGGTGGTTTGGGCGCAGCTTTCAAAGCCGTGGGCGGTGTGCCGACCTCGGTGACTGCAACTGAAGCCTACCAGGCTATGGATTCCGGCGTTGTCGACACGGTCGCGTTTGCTCAGCACGCGCACCTGTCCTTCGGCACCATCAACCAGGCGGACTGGTGGACTGCGAACCTGAACCCCGGCACCGTGAACTGCCCAGTGGTGGTCAACATCGACGCCTACGAGTCGCTGTCTGACGAGCACCGTGCCGCGCTCGACGAAAGCGTCGAAGAATCGATCACGCATTACCTCGCCAACTATGGTGAGCTTCTGGCGCGCTGGGATAGCGTTCTGGAAGAAAAGGGCGTGAACAAAGTGATGATCGCTGAAGATCAGCTCGCCGCTTTCCGTGCCAAGGCCGCCGATCCGGCGCGCGCAGCATGGATCGCCGACATGGAAGCGCAGGGCCTGCCGGGCCAGGAGCTCTATGACCTGGTGATGAAGACGCTCGCCGAGGCGAAAGCTTCCGGCAGCTGATCCGTCTACCGCATCCCAACCCGGGTCATCCGGGTTGTCGCCGCGGCCCTTCCGGGCCGCGGCATAATATATTGAACGACATGCCCGCCACAGGCCCCTAATCCGGCCAGCAAGACGGGCGCCACAGGGGGACAATCATGGCTTCTTCAGCCGCCGTGCTCGAAGACTCCAGCCTGCTGAGTCGGCTGGACAGGATGCTGGTCCCGATTGAGCGGTTTACCGCGCTCATCTCGGGGCTTGCGATTTTTTCACTGATGTTTCTGGCCGCGTGGTCCGTCGGCGGACGCAAGTTCTTCAACGCGCCGCTCCTGGGCTATGTCGACTACATCGAGCAGCTCATGCCGCTGATTGCGATCATGGGCATTTCCTATGCTCAGCGGGATGGTACCCATATCCGCATGGACCTCCTCGTCAGCGTGCTCAAGGGCAGGATGCTCTGGCTGTTCGAGATGATCTCTGTGATCCTGATCCTCTTGCTTATCACGGGACTGATTTATGGCGCATGGTCGCATTTCGACCGCTCATTCGATTGCGCGCGCCCTCTGTGTTCACGCGACAGCACAATTGACATCGGCCTGCCCACTTGGCCGTCAAAATTCGTCGTGCCGTTTGCCTTCGGGGTTCTGACCCTGCGCTTGCTGCTCCAGATCTGGGGGTATGGCCGGGCTTTTGTGCTCGGCCTCGAACGTCCGGTCGCCGTGCCGCTCAGCCTGTCGGTTGAGGAACAGGCCCTCATGGAAGCCGAACAACTGAAGGGGCACGACTGATGGAGCCTATTGAAATCGGCCTATGGACCACTGGCGGCATGCTGGTCATGGTTCTGCTTGGCATGCGTGTGGCGTTCGCCGCGGGTCTTGCCGGGTTCGTTGGCCTGATCTGGCTGCGATGGAACGGGTTCGACTATGATCCGGACCGTTTCTGGAAAGCTCTCCAGATCTCGATGAAGGTGGCCGGTCAGGTGCCCCATTCGAAGGTGTCCGAACAGGTGCTCAGCCTGATCCCGGTGTTCATACTCATTGGCTACCTGGCTTACTACGCAAACCTCACTACTGCGCTTTTCGAGGCGGCGAAACGCTGGATCGCCTGGGTGCCCGGCGGGCTCGCGGTCTCCACGGTTTTCGCGACGGCAGGCTTTGCCGCGGTGTCGGGTGCATCCGTGGCAACGGCGGCGGTCTTTGCCCGTATCGCCATCCCCGAGATGCTCAAGATCGGCTACAACAAGCAGTTTGCCGCGGGCGTCGTGGCGGCGGGCGGTACTCTGGCATCGCTCATCCCGCCCTCGGCGATCCTCGTGATCTACGCGATCATTGTGGAACAGGACGTGGGCAGCCTTCTGCTGGCGGGCTTCATCCCCGGCGTCTTTTCGGCCTTTATCTACGCATTTCTGATCATCGGCATCGCTTTGATCTTCAAAAACGTGGGCCCTCCCGTGGGTGGCTTTACCT
>JABDPP010000074.1 GCA_013042765.1 Litoreibacter sp. | reverse complement strand
ACCCTGCCCTCGCAGAAGAGTTCGAAATGGTCGCGAACGAGATGAAGGCCGGTAAAGAACGCGTCACAGTTCTCAAGGACATGGCGGAGCGCGCCGGCGTTCCCGATGTCGCCTCGTTCGTCACGGTGCTTGTCCAGTCGGCAAGTTTCGGTACATCGATCGCCGATGCGCTGCGGGTCTACGCGTCAGAAATGCGCGACAAGCGCGTGATGCGGGCCGAGGAAAAAGCCAACGTGCTGCCGACAAAGCTGACGCTCGGGACAATGATGTTTACTGTGCCGCCCCTGCTGATTATCCTGATTGGGCCGTCGATCTACGGCATCTACATGAACCTCAATGGTGGAGGTCTTCCATAATACGATGCGACGATGGGTGGGCTTACTAATTACCGTCCTCTCCCTGACTGCCTGTCAGGACAAGGCCTCGTCTCTCGAAGATGGGGCCAATCCCTTTGCACCCCATGGCGCGATTGCGGATCGCAATTCAGTTGACGGCTTGATCGTCGGCCATCGTTTGATGGCAAGCGGTGAATACGAACTGGCCCTGAAGGCCTATTTGCGGGCTGCCGGAGAACGCGGGACAACCGTCGATGTTCTCAGCGCGATGGGATCAGCCAACCTGAAGCTGGGCCGTCTCGGCCAGTCTGAGAAACTGCTGCGGCGGGCCGTCAAAGAAGACCAAACCTTCGTGCCAGCCTGGAACAATCTCGGCGTAGTTCTCATGGAGAAGGGCCAGGCTGCAGAAGCAAGTCGCGTGTTCAGGACCGCGTTTGCGCTCGATAGTGGCAAATCTGACGAGATTCGCGAAAACCTACGCCGTGCACTCGAAAAAATCGAAAATCCAGCCTATGATGGTGATCAAAATAAAGAAGCTTTTGACTTGGTGCGTCGCGGAAACGGAGACTACCTCCTGCTGCGCACACCCTGATCGGAAGCAAGAGAGCAGCAAAGGACGCAAAAATGCGCCAATTTAAAGCAGGTATGCTGTGCATATTGAGTGCAGTGGTTCTCTCCGCATGTGAGAAATCCGAAGACAGCGAGGCTGAACAAGCCCTCAAGAATGTGAATGTCATCGATGAGTCAAATCTCAATGACATCATGCTGACAGCAAGCGATCCGGACGAAGCGGTCGCTTATTTCCAGCGCACGTCCAGCGAAAACCCCGAGCGCCTGGACCTGCAACGCGGTCTGGCCAAATCCTTGATCCGCGCGCGGCGGGCGACGGAGGGTGCAGTTGTATGGTCGCGAGTTGCCCAACATGAAGACGCGACCAATGAAGACAGGATTGCCTATGCAGATGCGCTGATCCGCAACGGCGAATGGAAGAAGGCGGAAACGACCCTCGACAGTATTCCGCCCACCGTCGAAAACTTTGACCGCTACCGCCTTGAGGCGATGATCGCCGACAGCAACAAGGAATGGAAAAAAGCGGACAGTTTCTACGCGACCGCCGTGGACCTGACGACACAACCGGGCAATGTTCTCAACAATTGGGGCTATTCCAAGCTGACGCGCGGGAAATATGCCGAAGCAGAGAGACTGTTTAGCGAAGCGATCACTTATGATCCCCGGCTGTTTACCGCGAAGAACAACCTTGTTCTCGCGCGCGGTGCGCAGAAGAATTACACATTGCCCCTGATCCGGGTTACCCAGTCTGAGCGGGCACAGCTGCTCCACACGATGGCGCTGGCTGCTGTTAAGCAAGGTGATCTGGATATTGGCAAGACCCTGCTGGAACGGGCAATCGAAACGCATCCGCAGCATTTCGAGGCCGCTGTGAGATCCCTGCGCAAGCTTGATAACGGCTAATCATGGAGAGCTCTGCCACGGCCGCGCTCTGGTTTTTGCCGTTTGTCACCCCGATCGCAATCTGGGCGGCCTTAAGCGATCTGAGCACCATGAAAATCCCCAACAAGACGGTTTTGAGCTTGATGGCGGTCTATCTTCTGATCGGCCTCATTGTTTTTCCGCTGCCCGAATATGGCTTGCGGATGACGCATTTCCTTGTCGTTCTGTTGATCGGGTTTCTTCTTAACATGACCGGATTGCTGGGCGCTGGCGATGCAAAATTTGCTGCCGCCATGGCGCCGTTTATAGCCGCTTCAGATGTGAGCTTTGCGCTCATGCTTCTGGCAATTTGCATTCTTCTGGGCTTTGCCTCGCACCGTCTCGCACGGCGAACGGCGCCTATTCGCCGGCTGACCCCCGACTGGGAAAGCTGGACTCAGGACAAGCAGTTTCCCATGGGATATCCCCTTGCGATCACCCTGCTCGCCTATCTGTTTATGACTGCATTTCCGGGCTAAAACACAGGTTTAAGACCAAATGCGGCCCAATAATTGCCGCAAAAGATGCCTATACGGAAACAAACACGTAAAGGGCTGAAACAATGAACATGCATGCGACCCCCGGCGTTGTCGCGCCAGCACCGCCGAAAAACCTTAAGGACACCGGCCTGAGCATCGTTATGATGCGCGATATCCTGTTGAAAACAGTGTTCCGCAAGAACCTCGAAACCGTCAGCGAGATTGCAGAAGCCCTTTGTCTGACGATGCCATTGGCGCAGCAACTCGTCGAGATCGCCCGCGAACAGAAACTGATGGAAGCGCAAGGTACCCTGCATGCCGGATCGGGATCTGAAATGGCATTCCAGCTGTCAGACTCCGGCAAGGCCCGCGCCCTCGATGCACTCAGCCAGTCCGAATACTACGGCGCGCTGCCGGTACCCCTGGAGATGTATAAGGAACAGGTACAACGCCAGTCGGTTCGTAATATCCAAATCACACAAGACCGGCTTCTTGGCTCAATGGGTCACCTGATTCTACCAGAACATCTGCTCGAACACTTGGGACCTGCGGTCAGCTCGGGCCGTTCGATTCTGCTTTATGGCCCGCCCGGCAACGGTAAATCCGCTATCTCGAACGGTATCCGGGACGCGTTGGGGGACAAGATCTACATCCCACAATGCATCGAATATGCCGGTCAGGTCGTCACGCTGTATGACCCGATTGTCCACACGCTTGTAGCAAAGGACGATGATCTGCAAGTCTCCTCGCTGCGTCGGACCGACAACCGATACGACAAGCGCTACCTGCTGTGCGAGCGTCCCACCGTGATGACCGGTGGTGAATTATCACTGAGCATGCTCGATCTGAATTATAACGCAACATCAAGGACCTACCAGGCCTCACTGCAACTGAAATCGACCGGCGGCGTATTCATCGTGGACGACCTTGGCCGTCAGGAGGAGCCGCCGCAGGCCCTGATCAACCGTTGGATTGTTCCAATGGAAGCTGGCTACGATATTCTTGCGCTGCAATCCGGCGAAAAGTTCGAAGTTCCCTTCGACACGCTTGTGATCTTCTCGACCAACTTCCACCCAAACGAGATGTTTGACGGCGCCGCCCTGCGCCGGATCTTCTTCAAGATCAAGATCGACGGCCCCACTCAGGAAGAGTTCCTGAAAGTGTTCGCCATGGTCGCCAAGAAGAAGAAAGTCCCGTTGAACGAAGATGCTCTGATCCATCTTCTCAAGAAGAAATACCCAACCATCGACATGCTGTTTGCCAACTACCACGCAAACTTCCTGATCGATCAGATGATGGCCGTCTGTGAATACGAAGGTATTCCCTACCAGATGACACCAGATCTCATCGATCGTGCCTGGGCGAACATGTACGTCTTGGACGAGGAAATCAAACACTAGGGGCAGTGCACCGAAGGTCACGTCCGGGAGTTTTCCTTTCGGGCGTGGCTTTCGTTTGCCCGTAGGATGAAGTTCCGCGAGGTCTGCAAGCGGCACATGATATTTCGTGCGGATAGTCTATGTTTCTGACATGACATCTCTGCCGCCCCCCTTCGAAAACTGGTTCGCCGATCGCAGATGGGAAATCCACACGCACCAGCGGGCAATTCTCGATCACGTCGGGGTGCCGTCCCTGCTCCTGATTGCACCGACCGGGGGCGGCAAGACCCTTGCTGGCTTCCTTCCGAGCCTTGTTGATTTGCATGAAAACCCACGCCCAGGGCTGCACACACTCTATATCTCACCACTCAAAGCGCTGGCCAATGACATCAAACGCAACCTTCGAACCCCAGTCGAAGAAATTGGTCTGGATATCAGGATCGAAGACCGGACAGGCGACACCACACAGACGCAACGCAAACGGCAGCGCGCGGACCCTCCGCAAATCCTCCTGACAACCCCGGAAAGCCTTGCCCTCTTACTGAGCTACGAGGATGCGGAGAATATTTTCTTAGGTTTACAGAGAGTTATCGTCGACGAAATACATGCACTCGCAGAGTCCAAACGCGGCGACCAGCTGATGCTCGGATTGAGTAGATTGCAGACCCTCGCGCCGCAGATGCGCCGGGTCGGCCTGTCGGCGACGGTTGAGGACCCCGCAGCAATCGCCCGGTTTCTCGCCTGCCACCCGGATGAAACACGGCTGATCGAGGCCGATCCAGGACCGGATCCGGACATCTCGATGCTGGAGACCAAGACGTCACCGCCGTGGTCGGGCGGCGGCGGCAGATATGCGATCCCCGCCGTGCTGGAACAGGTAAGCCGGCACAATACCACACTGATCTTTCACAACACACGCGCCCAAGCGGAGCTTTTCTTCCATAATCTCTGGCTCGCAAACACCGACGAGCTTCCCATCGGCATTCACCACGGCAGTCTCGCAAGGGAACAACGGGCCAAGGTGGAACAGGCTATGGTCGACGGCAGCCTGAAGGCGATCGTGTGCACCGGCAGCCTCGATCTGGGCATCGACTGGGGCGATGTCGATCTCGTCATTCAGATTGGCGCTCCAAAGAACGTCAAGCGGCTGGTCCAGCGCATCGGTCGGGCCAATCACCGCTACAACGCCCCCTCCAAGGCGCTGCTTGTTCCGGCAAACCGGTTCGAGATTGTGGAATGCAAGGCCGCGCTCGACGCGGTGCGTGCCCATGAACTCGACGGCGCCCCGCGCCCACGGGGGCCACGCGATGTGTTGTGCCAGCACATTCTGGCCCGCGCAGCCGCAGGGCCCTTTGACGCCAACCACCTTTATGCGGAGGTCAACACGGCCGGCCCCTATGCTGAGCTCTCGCCGGAGGAGTTCGACCAGTGCCTGCAGTACTGCGCCACGGGCGGCTACGCGCTCCAAGCC
>JABDPP010000070.1 GCA_013042765.1 Litoreibacter sp. | reverse complement strand
CCCCTGCGCTGTCGTCTGTGGCACTCTTATTCCATTCAGCGGAATATTTCGCGCTGATGGTGGTAGGCCTGTCCGCGATCGCCGCTTTTGCCGGTACCGGTCAGGTCGCCAAGGCGTTGCTGATGACGCTTCTGGGCTTGATCATGGCAACGGTCGGCGAAGGCGCCTTGTTCAACATGCCGCGCTTCACCATGGGTATTATGGACCTCCAGTCGGGCTTTGGCTTTATCACGCTGGCGATGGCGATGTTCGCGCTGCCCGAAGCTCTCTTCCTGGTGCTCAAGCCCAAGGAGATGGGTGGCGATGGCGGTGAAATCAAAGATTTGCGGATCAGCCGATCCGAAGCCAAGGCCATTGCCCCTGTGGTCGGACGCCAATCGATTCAGGGTTTCTTCATCGGAGTTCTTCCCGGCGCGGGCGCCACGATCGCGAGTTTTCTGGGCTATGCAGTCGAGCGCAACATCGCGAAGAAGGAAGAACAGGAAGAATTCGGCAAGGGGTCGATCAAAGGACTGGCGGCCCCGGAAACCGCCAACAACGCGGCGTGCACCGGCTCGTTCGTGCCTCTGCTGACGCTGGGCATTCCGGGCTCCGGCACCACAGCGATCCTGCTCGGCGCCCTGCTGGCGCTGAACGTCACACCGGGTCCGCGCCTGATGATCGACGAGCCGCAGATCTTTTGGGCCGTGATAATGTCGATGTTTATCGGCAATCTTGTGCTGCTGATCCTGAACCTGCCGCTGATTCCCTATATCGCCAAAGTGTTGTTGGTGCCGCGCAACTATCTGATCCCCTTCATCCTCTTCTTCACCTTGATGGGGGCCTATATCGGACAGAACAATGCCACAGAGCTTCTGATCTTGGTCGGCTTTGGCATTGCAGCGACGGCTTTGAAGTTCGCGGACTATCCTTTGGCGCCACTTCTGATCGGTTTTATCCTGGGCGGTATGCTGGAAGACAACTTCTCACGCTCGATGCAGCTCTATGACGGCATCGGCTTTATCTGGGAACGCCCGATGACACTGGCTCTCCTGGTGATCGCGATGCTGCTGGTAATGTTGCCAAGCTTCCGTGCCCGTCGCGCTAGGGCACGTGCGGAAGGCGTCGCTGAAGGCGATTGAGTTGGAGGATGCGGCGGGTTCAGAATTCCTTGCCGGCCCTCATCTCACCCCACCGCATCGTGGCATTCGCCCCGATCCATGTCAGTGGTTCGGGCGGCAGCCTCTCGGGGTCTTCCGCTGCCATGAATTGCCGCAGCATTTTCGAGTTATGACCGGACGCAAGTTCCGCAGCCAGCATCCCAGACAAGGTACCCTTTGCGGTGCCAAGCCCGTTCTGACAACACGCCAGAAACAGGCCTTTGTCCCGTTCGCCAAATGCGGGCACCGCGTTGCGGCTGAGGCAAAGCATCCCGCCCCAGCGGTATTCCATCCCGACCCCGGAGAGCATCGGGAATCGGGCGGCGAAGGCGCGGTCGTGATCCTGCGCAACTCTTGAGATCCGGCGATCGCTGACCTGCATCATGGGGTCATAGGTAAAGCGGTTGCGGATGATGATCCTGTCTCCGCCCGTTCCTGAAACTCGCCGCACGGTCGTTCCAAGCGGATCGGCTGGTGTCACGCCCCAGACGGGATTGCCGCCAAGCTTCGAGATCTCTCTGGCGCCTAGTGGCTGGGTCATGGACGCGTAGGTAAACACATGCATCAGGCGGCTTGGGAAGAACCCGAAACTGTTTGCATGCCCGTTCACGGCGAGGATGACCCTCGGGGCCGTGACCTGCCCCCCAGGTGTTTTGGCGATCCAGTTCCTTTTGCGGGTGAGCTCCGTTACCGGGCTGTTTTCGAGGATCCGGACCCGGTTCGATCGCAAACCATCTGCCACGCCCCGCACGAACATGGCTGGCTGGATCATCGCGGTCCCAGGGGTGAAAAGGCCGGAGTGGTAATAGTTCGTCCCCGTCATCTCCCGCATCCCGGCTTCGTTTATGAGCGTGTAGCTCTCTCCCATGGCCGCAAGATGGCTTGCATATGCAAGATTATGCGCATGGCCCTTCTCAGTGGCCGCAGCGTTGACCTTGCCGCTTGGCGAGAACGCTTCCTCGGTAAGACCGTAATCCGCTGCCATCTCGGCGGCAAAGCGAATACCAGCGCGGTTGGCCTGCGTCTGCGCGAGATCGGCGTCCAGCGCTCCGCCGTAGTCCGAGGAGGAAAGGTCGTGCGGCAGATCGATCATGAAGCCGGAATTCCGACCTGCGGGACCCTCCGCCACCCGACCCGCTTCGAGGATCACGATCGTGTCGCCGGGATTGAGTTGTGACAGTCTCCGCGCGGCGGCCAGTCCGGCAAAACCCGCGCCGATCACCAGCCAGTCGGCCGTCTGGCGGCCCTCCAGAGGCGTCGCCGGCGCCGGGTCCGCCAAGAGTTTGTTCCAAGCGGCAGGGCCGGGGTTCACGGGGAGTTTCGAGACCTTCATGACCAACCCGGATGTGTTGCGATGCGCACCGCCTAATACTCCTGATTGAGGGCTTCGGCTGCAGGGATCTCCCGTTCGCGCCGGGCGATATAATCGCGCAGCGCTTCATCGACCCCGGGATCCAGCTTGGGTTCCTCGTACTCGCTGAGTAGATCGCGGGCGCGTTGCAGGGCACGCTCGTTGATCTCGACCGAACCTTCCGCCTGCCATTGCTCGATCGCGTTGTTGTCGAACAGCTCCGGCATGAAAAACGCCCGCTGGAAGTTCTCTAGCGTATGCGGATGGCCGAGATAGTGCCCTCCGGGTCCTACGTCGCGCACAGCTTGCAGCGCCGTTTCGAAATCGTCCCAGCGGATGCCTTCGGCCATCCGGTAGCCCATCGCACATTGCTCGGCGTCAACGATGAATTTGGCCATCGAACAATGCATACCCGCCTCGTTCCAGCCGGCCGAATGCCAGATGTAATTGGCGCCGGACATCAGTGCCGCCATCAGGGTCGTGGCGCTTTCATAGCCTGCTTGCGCGTCGAAGGTTTTGGCCCCGCCCAGCGTGTTCGAGGTGCGCCATGGTACATCGTAGAACCGCGCCATCTGCCCGATCATGAAGTTCATCAGGCTGATCTCGGGCGTGCCGGCCATCGGTGCCCCTGATTTCATCGAGACAGTTGAAAGATAGTGGCCATATATTACCGGCGCGCCTTTGCGGATGACCTGCGTGTAGGCAAGTGCGGACAGGGCTTCGGCATTCAATTGTGCGACCGTCGGCGCGACCGAGGCCGGCGTGTTCGCCCCGCCCAAAACAAAGGGTGAGCAAAGGACTGGCTGGTTGCGCTTGATGAAGGCCCGCATGGCGCCCAGCATCGTCTCGTCCCAGACCAGCGGCGAGTTACCGTTGCAGTTTCCGGTGCAGACCGCATGTGTCTCCATGAATTCCGCGCCAAACAGGATCGCGCACATCTCCATTACGTCTTCGGCGTTCTTCGGGCTGGTTGTCATGCCCATGAAAGTTTTGTCGGAGTGCTTCATCGACGAATATGTGATGCGCAGGTGACGTTGGCTGATCGGGTGGTCGTAAGGCTCCACGATGTGATGCGCCGAGGAATGGATCGCGGGCAGCATGTGGCTCAGCTTGTGGAAATTGGCGAGATCATCGAGCGTTGGGTTGCGGCGCACGTCATCGAGGTCGCGCAGATACGGCGCGCCGGTCATCGGGACAAAAATCGAATGGTCGTTGCCAAAGGGCAGGTTATTGACTGGATTGCGTGCGTGGTAGGTGAAACTCGAGGGAATTGTCGCGATCAATTCGCGCACCATTTCGCGGTCCAGATGCACGGTCTCTCCGCGGACATCCGCCCCGGCGCGCCGCCAGTCCTCCAGCGCAATGGGATCGCGGAACACGACGCCGACATCTTCGAGGATCCCCATGGATGCCGCGTCGATCCTCTCGACCTGATCCGGCGTCATAGGTTCGGTCAGGGGCAGCCGGCGCTTCAGCGCTGGCAGCATGCTTACATCACGGGTCTGGCGAATGGCCTTGCGCGCCCCGCGCCCGCGGCGAACGGTTCCAACGGCTTCGACACTCACCCTACATTATCCCCTTCGCTGGGATCGCTCAGGTCGATCCAGATGGTTTTCAACTCCGTGTACTGGTCATGCGCGGCAAGGCCGTTGTCGCGCCCCCCGAAGCCGGATTGCTTGTAGCCGCCGAAGGGGGTCGAGATGTCGCCCTCGCCGTAGCAGTTCACCGTCACCGTGCCTGCGCGAATGTCACGCGCGGCCCGCAATGCATTACGTGTGCCCGCGGTGAAAACGCTTGCCGCCAGCCCGTAGTCGGTGTCGTTGGCGATTGCGATCGCCTCCTCATAGCTGCCTGCCTCGATCACACTCAGGACCGGGCCGAAGATCTCCTCCCGAGCCTTCGGATCATCTTTGCCAACCTCATAGACCGTTGGTGTCACGTAGGGGCCGTCCTGCGTTCCACCAGTCAGGGCATTGCCGGTCAGGTAGCCTGCCACCTTGCTGCAATGCTCCGCATCGATCAGTGCGCCGAGGTGGTTTGCCGGATCAAGCGGGTCTCCGGTCTTCCAGTCCCGGACGCGAGCAAGAATCCGCTCCATGAGCGGCGCCTTGATCGATTTGTCCACGATCAGCCGGGAATTGGCGGAGCAGTTCTCGCCCATGTTCCAGAATGCGGCATTGACCACATGTTCCGCCACGTGGTCGAGGTTTTCCGCATCTGCCAGAACTACTGCCGGGTTCTTGCCGCCGCATTCGAGAACGACTTTCTTAAGGTTGCTGTCGGCAGCGTAGCGGAGGAATCGCCGTCCGGTCTCGGTCGAGCCGGTGAAGCTGACCATGTCGACACCCATGTGACGCCCGAGCGGTTCCCCAACTGACGGTCCGTCACCGGGCAATACCTGCAGCACGCCACGCGGCACACCGGCCTCCATCGCAAGCTCTGCAACCCGGAGCGTGGTGAGCGAGGTTTGTTCGGCCGGCTTCACGATCACTGAACAACCTGTGGCCAGGGCCGGCCCGATCTTCCAGGCCAGCATGAGCAGGGGGAAGTTCCACGGCAGAACAGCGGCCACAACCCCTATGGGTTCGCGCACAATCATGGAGATCGCATCATCCCCGGACGGGCCGGTCTGGTCGTATATCTTGTCGACGGCCTCTGCGTGCCACTTGATGCAATGGATGGCCTCGGGGATATCGATCAACTCGCAGTCGCGGATCGGCTTGCCGCTGTCGAGGCTCTCCATCACTGCAAGTTCCCTGCGGTTGCGGGTAATCAGTTTGCAGAGCCGGATCAGAATGTCCTTGCGCTCCGACGGGTGCTGCTTCGCCCACTGGCCCTGCTCGAACGCCTCGCGGGCTTTCTCGACCGCCAGATCAACGTCGTCAGAATTGCAGGTGGTGATCTTGCAGATCTCTTCACCGGTTGCAGGGTTCACGGTCGGTATTGCACCGGCGGATCCCTTGCGAAATTTACCGTCGATGAAGGCCGTGCGGGGCGGGTCGAGCGCCTCGGCGATCGCTGCGTATTCGTCGCGGGTCAGAAGATCGGTCATGTGGCGTCTCCGGTGATCTTTGCGATGGCGGTGTTCATGGTGCGGATGACCTCTTCCAGTTCGCGCTTGTCGTCCTTGTTGAGCGGTTGCAGTGGTTTTCGGGGCGGTCCTGCATCGATGCCGCGCAGCGTCAGTCCGTGCTTTATGCACTGGATGAATTTTCCACCCTGTTCGAGTACCCGCATCAGCGGCAGCATTGCGGACATGATCGCGCGCCCCTTTGTAAAATCGCCTTCCACCGCACAGGCCTGATAGAGAGCGATATGGGCCTCCGGCGCGAAATTCGATCCCGCGCAGACCCAGCTGCGTGCACCCCAGGCAAAGAACTCAAGAGCCTGATCATCCATGCCGCAGCTCAGCGCGATATGAGGATAGTCCCGGGCCAGCATGTGGAGCCGGTTTGGATCGCCCGAACTTTCCTTGATGGCACAGAAATTCGGAGAACGGCCAAGGCGATCGAGAGTTTCTTCATCCATATTCACCGACATCCGCCCTGGGTAGTTGTAGAGCAAAACCGGCAGGTTCGCGGCGCGGTCCACGGCCAGCGCATGCAGGGCAATTTCGCGTCCGGTCGGGTAAGCGTAGGGTGGTGTGGCAACCAGCAGTGCATCTGCACCCGCGTCTTTCGCAGCCTTTGCGAACAGGATACTGTCCTCTGTTCGGATCGCACCGGTACCAATAATCACCGGCACCCGACCGGCGATCAGGTCGCTTGCCATGGTCATGAGTTCCACGCGTTCCTCGGGTGACTGGGCATAGTATTCACCGGTTGTCCCCGCGACGATGATCCCGTGCACCCCGGCCGCGATGAGGTGGTCGATGGTTCTCGCCAGCGCTTCGGGATTGAGCGAGAAGTCATCGTGATAGGGCGTGATGACGGGTGTGTAGATCCCCTCAAACTGCACGGCTTGCCTCCTTCAGTGAAATGACATCGATCGGAAGAGGGTCGGGACGCACGAACCGCTCCAACCGGTCGCGCGACAGGTCCCAATGTTGCAGCGTCAGGTCGACGGCGATCGAGCTTTCATGCGCCTCGATCGCGACGATCATTCCGTCATGCTGTTCGGTTGCCTTGGTGACGAGGACGCGTTCCGAGGCAGAGGCAGGTCGGTAGAATGTCTGGCTTAGCCGCGTGTGATCAATCAGCATCCGCTTCAGGCTTGGCGTCAGATACGGGTTGTGGGCCATCTCTCCGATTTGCTCGTGAAACCGGTGGTTCAGCAGTGCCGCTTCGTCGGCTTTGCCAGCGGTAGTGGCCTGCCGGAACTGGCGCTGGGTTTCCTTCAGCGCGTTGAGCTGCGCGGTTGTTCGGTTCTCAGCAGCCAGCCTCGCGATCGTAGCGTAGACCAGCGGTGCGGTTTGGAAGAAGGTTCGCATTACGCCAAGATCCATGGAGGCGACTTTCGCGCCCCGGTTTTCTTCCAGCCTCAGGTACCCCTCCCCGGCGAGACGATGCAGGAC
>JABDPP010000054.1 GCA_013042765.1 Litoreibacter sp. | reverse complement strand
TCCACAAGGCGTTGGGCTCCAAAGAGCTCAAGATGGTCTATGGTGGTGGGGGCGGCGTTTCCACTCGCAATGTTCCGACCTCGAAGGCAGAACGCGCGGCCTTTGTGCTTTCGAACGACGAAATTCTTGAGCTTGCTCGTGCCGCCGTGCAGATCGAAGATCACTATGGCTGCCCGATGGATATGGAATGGGCCCGCGACGGCGAAGACGGGCTCTTGTATATCGTGCAGGCGCGTCCGGAGACGGTTCAATCCCGGACCGCCACCGGAGCCATGAAGACATACACGCTGGGCAACCGGGGGGAGAAACTTCTGTCAGGCCTCAGCGTCGGCGGCGCGGTGGCGACGGGGGAGGTTTGCATCATTGAGGATGCCAAAGATATCGACCGGTTCGTGGATGGCGCGGTCCTTGTCACCGCGAACACGGACCCGGACTGGGTGCCGATCATGAAGCGCGCTGCCGCAATCGTGACCGACCACGGTGGGCGGACGTCACATGCCGCAATCATCAGTCGCGAACTGGGTGTGCCCGCGATTGTCGGCGCCGGGAACGCAACACATCTGTTGCACGATCACCAGATGATCACGGTTTCCTGCGCCGAGGGGGAGGACGGGCATGTCTACGCCGGTCAGGCCGAGGTTCAGGTTGAAGAAATCCGCCTCGACGAGATGCCGGAGACGCAGACGAAGGTCATGCTTAATATTGCGAACCCGTCTGGTGCGGCGCGTTGGTGGCGCTTACCTGTGGACGGCGTCGGGCTTGCGCGGATGGAATTTGTGATCAGCAACGAGGTTAAGGTCCACCCGCTGGCGCTGACACGGTATGATCAGCTCCGTTCGGACGAAGATCTGGCCGCGATAGATGCGCTGACACAAGGTTACGAAGACCGTTCCGAGTATTTCGTCGACAGGCTCTCGATGGGTTTGTCGCGAATTGCTGCGGTCTGGTATCCACATCCGACGATCATCCGGATGAGTGACTTCAAGACAAACGAATATGCCGACCTGTTGGGTGGGCGCATCTTCGAGCCTGACGAAGAAAACCCGATGCTGGGGTTCCGCGGTGCATCGCGCTACTATTCTGACGACTATCGCGACGGATTTGCCCTCGAGTGCAGGGCGATCAAACGACTGCGGGAGACGATGGGCTTCGACAACGTCATCGTGATGATCCCCTTCTGCCGAACGGTTGAGGAGGCCGATAAGGTCCTCGCCGTGATGGCAGAGCATGGTCTTGTCCGGGGCGAAAATGGGTTGGAAGTTTACGTCATGTGCGAGGTTCCCTCGAACGTCGTCAATGCCGAGGCTTTTGCCGAACGGTTCGACGGGTTCTCGATCGGGTCGAACGATCTGACCCAGCTCACACTTGGCGTCGATCGCGATTCCGAGGCGCTTGCGGACCTTTTCAGCGAACGCGATCCGGCAGTTCTTTGGATGATCGACACAGCGATTACCAAAGCCAAGGCGGCGGGTCGCAAGATTGGCCTGTGCGGTCAGGCCCCCAGCAACGACCCGGAATTCGCCCGGCTTCTCGTCAAATCAGGGATCGATACGATTTCGGTCACACCTGACAGCTTTCTCGCGGTCAAGACGAATGTTGCTGAGGCTGAGCGCTGATGGCACCAAGAATTCGCAACCGGTGTCTTAAGGCTTTCAGCCGCCGTTGGGCAGTGGTGGCAGCGTCCGCAAATACATAACGACGGCCGCAATGTCATCATCGGTCATTTTGGCGTAGTGATGATAAGGCATCGGCGGGTTCATTTGTGACCCGTCGGGGCGGATACCTTCCTTGATCATCTTCGCGATCTGCGCCTCAGAGTATCGGGCCAGACCGTCATCATGACTGGTCAGGTTTGCTGCGACCGATACGCCCCAAGGCCCATGCCACTCATGCCCGCCACCGCCGAGATTGTTTTCAAGATCCGGGCGCCCGTTCTTGAGAGAGTGGCAATCGGTGCAATGAGCAACGGGACCCGCGAGATAGGCCCCATATTCAACCGTCACGCCGCGTGGAACATCAGCGACACTCTCGACCGGAGGTCCGTAGGCGGGTGGCAGCGGGAAGGGATAATCGGAAGCCGTAAATTCCGTCTCGACTGCGGGGACCGTCCGGATATAGGCCACGATGGCTTCGACATCACGATCTGAGAGCTCGCGGTACAGGTTTAATGGCATCGGGGGTCCGATCACGGATCCGTCTGGTCGAATGCCTTCGCGGATCGCGCGCGCCAGTTCTGCGTCGCTCCAAGCGGCAATTCGGCCGCCCGGCGTGATGTTGTGCGCCTGCGCGACAAAACCCGGCTCCGTAATTGTCCAGCCGCTGAGGGGCTTGGCGTCGGGACCCTTCGGAGAGTGACAATTTCCACATCCGGCGGGGCCTTCAACGAGGTATTCACCGCGTTCCAAAAGTGTTTCTGCAAGGGCCGGGCCGCCAAAACCGATCAGGGCGACGGCCGCTGCAATCCATCGGATGTCCACATCACTCTCCACCATTGATACGCATTCGGGGTCGGTTTTTCGTCCATCGGCCGACCTTGCTTCCCGTCCGTTTGTGCCGCGCAGAATGCATGGAAACGGCGGCACAAACGGCTGAGAACACGTCAACCTTCCCCACAGGATTGAGTCCCGTCAAGCGTTATGGCGCCTAGAGCGAATTGCCTGCCCTGCTCACGTGGTCGTGGAACGCCCGTTTAGTTGGGGCATACAACGGCTGCAAAAAAAGCAATTGCCGCCGAGAGGTTCGGGCACCGAAATCGCAACTGAATTGGTCTTGGAATTCGAGAGCATCTAGGTGTCAACTGGGGGCGCAGCGCCGGCAGAAAGGCGTAAAGGGCAACAGATCCAGCCGTTCGGGACTGATCTCGGAGCCGCAGGTCACGCAGAACCCGTATTCTCCCTCCTCGACGCGCTCCAGTGCGGCGTCGATCTTCCGAATTTCTTCGGCTGCGCTGAGGCCCATCTGCTCCAGAACCTCATCCGTTTCGCGTTCGACCGCACGGTCCTCCCAATCCTTGGAGTCGTGGGAGACCAGTTCCTGCTCCACCTCTTGGGAACGTTCCAGCAATTCCGCCCGCCGGGCCTCAAGCTGCTTCTTGCGATCTTTGACTGTTGTCATCTGTAACCTCCTCATTTCAAATTATTCTAGGAGGCCCGCTCTCAGAAAGATTTGATCAGGATCAAGTGGGAAATGAGTAGTCGGAAGGACGTGAAAACCGCCGACCAAGGGCTCGACGCTGCTTGTTGTGGACTGCTTGGGTTTCTGGGTCCTAGTCAATCGGTTGCGGACTGGCTTAAACTGGGCGGCGAACAACAAGATGGATGGCAGCAGACATGGACAACACCTTTGATGAGGACCTGTTCCTGAAAGGACTTGAGCAACGCAAGGCAACACTCGGCGCGGAATATGTCGAGAACAACCTCGCCGCTGCGGACGATTTCAGCTTGCCGTTCCAGAAAGCGATGACCGCGTGGTGTTGGGGGTTTGGCTGGGGCGACGACGTGATCGATCCCAAAACCCGCTCGATGATGAACCTCGCGATGCTCGGCGCTCTGGGCAAGATGGGCGAATGGGAGCTGCACTGCCGGGGTGCTGTCAACAATGGCGTCACCCGAGAGGAGATTCGAGCGATCATCCATGTTGTCGCGATCTATTGCGGGGTGCCTCAGGGGTTGGAGTGTTTCCGGGCCGCCCGGAGAGTTCTGGACCAGCCCTGAGCCGCGTTGGCCGCGACCAGACCACTGAACAATCTGCGGCGAGGGTTTCACGATCTTCTATGCCAGTGACAGTTTCTTCACCCTGACAATTGGTCAGAAGATCGGGTTGGCCTGCCTGTCCGGTGTCTTGGCCGTTTGCATGCTCTTTTTGGTTTTTGTGCTCGTAAGGAGGCGCAGAATGCCGACCCGTTTGCTCCTGGCGCTGGGCCTTTTCTACCTTTTTGTCTGGCTGTCGCCGCAGGTCTACTACACCTATTATCGCTTCATCATTGATGGACTGCCAGCGCAGGTTGTCGTGAAAGCGCCACCGTTCCCCTCTGACGTGATCCTCCTCCTAGCCTTCCGGTCGGACGCGAGCCTGTCCTTTCACGGGCAGGGTTTACTCGGTTGGGCGATGATCTTCCTTACGCTCGTCCTCGGTTGGCGTAAGCCCGTAAGGCCGAACCAGTGACCAGACATGATCGGGGACCATGTGCTTTATGCGCGCCGGGCGGTGCCTTCGCAGATGTAGGATGGTTTCGATTGCCTTCATCTCCACCCGGGCGCGGGCAAACTCGATGCCCTTTGGCCCGATTTTTGGCATCAGCCATCCCATGATACCCCGCATGAAACCGGGCATGCGCCGCAGAGGAAGACCACCCGCGGCGCGTTTGGTATTTTCCAGGAATCCCTTTACCGGGCCGGACCGGTCGCCGCGTGAGCCCAGCACATCAAGTCGTACATCATCGCCAAGAGCGTCCAGCATCTCCTGACCCCGCGAATTCCTGACGACAACCCACTGGTCGCCTTCCCCGGCCATATAGCCCACGGTGAGGTCGGCGAGGCTGTTGGTGTAATCGACACAGGTGCGGCAGGTCAGCGGGAAGAAGTCGTCCGGTAGATCCGCGATGGGAAGCTTCAGGAACGGTATTTCGCGCCTGCGTCCATCATCAAACCGCAACTCGACGTAATAGTCGGCACGAAACTCGAGATAGTTTATGGTTTCCGGTTGATCTGACAGTTTCGCGAGGAACGTGTGGAAGTTCTCCGTCGTGGTATTGTCTGAGCAAGGCGTGCCGATCACATAGATCCGCTCGAACCCCAGCTTCGTCTCAATCGCGCGCAGTGCGTAAACCTGACACGGGATCCCTATGAGCGCGATCCTGCGGTAACCCGCCTCGGCAGCGGTTTCCAGAAGAGCGAGCAGAGGCGCATATCCCATACGCATCCCTCTTGCGTGTTTCATTGCGGCAGGGCTCGTGATGATCACGGGCTGAGGTTTCCAGCGATCCTCAGGATCCGGCCCGACCGTAAGAACGGCTTCGATAACGCCCGATTCCAGAAGGCGCTCGGCGATGCGCGTTGTTATCCCGGTCCACTGCGCCCCGTCGGCCGGCTTTCGCAGGGCGGCACGGTGCATGGACTTATAGGGGCCAAAAAACTGCTCTTCCGCGCGTTTAGGATCGCGGATTCGACCGTGAGTTTGCGCTTCCATTTCTGGATAATTCGGTTGGATGAACTGACACGCCTGACCGCAGGATTTTGCGATTTTCATGCGCGATAGCCCGCAATCGGTGCACAGATTGCGCTGCTCGGGCGCGGTCAGGCGCGGGGCAGTGATCGCCGGAGAGGTGCCATTGCCATCAGCCATGGGAAATCGGTCCGTCTTGGGTCACCCGATCTTAGGCAGCGCCGGTCACGCAAGTCCAGCCTTCAGGAAGTTTGGGCCGGGCCTCTCAGGTCTCTTTGAACTGGAGGTCGTGAAGGCGTTTGTAAATTCCGCCATGGGCCATCAGGTCCTCGTGCGTGCCCGCCTCGGCAAGGTGACCCTGATCGAGAACGAGAATCTGGTCTGCATTGCGGATCGTGGAAAGCCTGTGCGCAATGACGAGCGTCGTGCGCCCCTCGGAGAGCCGATCAAGCGCTTTCTGCACTAGAATTTCAGACTCCGCGTCAAGCGCACTCGTCGCCTCGTCCAGCAGAAGGATCGGTGTGTCGCGGAGCAGGGCGCGGGCGATTGCGATCCGCTGGCGCTGACCTCCGGAGAGGTTGGAACCGCGCGGGCCAGCTGGGGAATCGAGGCCCTCCGGCATTGCGGAGAGGAAGTCGGCCACATGTGCGGCTTCCAGAACGGAATTGAGCTTTGCGTCGCTCACATCGGTCCGTCCAAGCAGGATGTTCTCTCGCAAGGTCTCGTCAAACAGAAGGGCATCCTGGGAGACGACCGAAAACAGACCTCTGAGATCGAAGAGCGTTAGGTCTTGAATGTCGCGACCGCCGATGGTGACGGTGCCGTCCTTTGGATCGACAAGACGGGTCACGGTATTGAACACCGTGCTCTTTCCGGCCCCGGATTGGCCAACAAGGGCGGTGGTTTTGCCCTCGGGTGCCGTGAAGCTGAGGTCACGTAAGACGGCCATATCGCCGAAGGATAGAGAGACTTTGCTGAATTCGATCTCCCAGCTTTCGGGCAGCTCTTTCTCGACTTTTGGGTCGGTGCGATCCTGAACCTCGGGCTCCGTGTCGAGTAGTGCAAATATCCGCGCGAGGCTGGCCTGCATCATCTCCCAATACCCCGCGATCCCGCCGAGGCGGCGCAATGGCTGGAACGCCAGAGACATGGCGGTAAAGAAGCTCACGAACTGGCCGACGGTTTTTTCACCCGCAATGATCTGGGGCCCGCCATACATCAGGACGCAGAAAAATCCGAAGCCGACCGCCAGATCGACAAGGCCGGGCACGGCAGCCTGTCCGGCGGTGGTTTTGACCGATGACGTCACCCATTGCTCCGAGATGTCGCTGAAACGTTCTGCCTGATAGCTCTCCATCCGGTTCAGCTTGATCGGCGTGACGCCATGGAAGATTTCGTCGAGACGCGTGGTCCGCCACCCCGCGAGTTCGCGCAGATAGTTGCTCTTGCGCCGGATATAGCGTTGAACCACGACGCTGGGCAAAAGCAGCAGGGGCGCCCCCAGAATAGCAACCGCGGTCCATTTCCAGTCGATTGATATCGCGACGATCATGAGTGAGATCAAAGCGATGGAATCCCGCCCGGCCCCGGTCAGCACAGCCCCCCAAAGATTTTGGATTGCGAGAACGTCGCCCTGCACCCGCTCTATCAGGTTGCCCGGTGAGCTTTTCGAGTGAAAGCTGTTGTCCAGAAGCAGCGTGTGTTTGAGCAGGTCGATCTGGAGTTCTGTCGATGAGCGCAAGGAGACACGGGCCATGACGATCCGTTGGATCCCCCCGGCAAAGGCGCGGATGACGAAGAGGCTGAAGATCGCCGTGGCGACGAACCAGATTGCACCGCTACGCCCTTCGACGAAAACTTCGTCAAACATCGGTTGGAGCATGTAGCTGAGCAGGCCCAGCGTGCTGCCCTCCACGATCATCAGGAGTGAGGCGAGTACGAGCCACCAGACATGTTGCTTGAGATACCCACGCCAGAGTCTGCCAAACAGTTTGGTGCCGGCGCCATCGATGGGTTGAATTGGTTGGTGCGCCAAGGGGTGCTCTGCCTGTTGCGGCCTGCGGACCGGTTCGAGTGACATGTAGCGCGGTTTGAGGGGGCGCGGCAAGCGGCACCATTATGGGCTTTCCCCGCGCGCGACATAGGAGTATCACGCGAGCCGAATCCCGCGAGATACCTCTGAAGGACCTTTACGCCATGGGCTATAATATCGTTGTTGTGGGCGCCACCGGAAACGTTGGTCGTGAGATGCTCAACATCCTGCATGAACGCCAGTTTGCGGTCGACAAGATCGAGGCACTGGCAAGCCGCCGTTCCCTCGGGACGGAGGTTAGCTTTGGTGACACGACACTGAAGACGAAGGACCTCGCAACCTTTGATTTCTCCGGCTGGGATATTGCCCTGTTTGCGGTCGGATCCGCTGCGACGAAGGAATACGCGCCGAAAGCCGCTGCTGCTGGCTGTGTGGTTATCGATAACTCGTCGCTCTACCGCTACGATCCGGACGTTCCGCTGATCGTTCCGGAAGTGAACGCGGACGCGATCACAGGCTATTCAAAGAAGAACATCATCGCGAACCCGAACTGCTCGACCGCCCAAATGGTCGTGGCGCTCAAGCCGCTGCATGACCGGGCGCGGATCAAGCGGGTCGTGGTCTCGACCTACCAGTCCGTGTCGGGCGCCGGCAAAGAAGGCATTGATGAGCTGTGGGATCAGACAAAGTCGATCTACAATCCAACGGATGACCAGCCCGCGACCAAATTCACCAAGCAGATCGCTTTCAACGTGATCCCGCATATCGATGTTTTCATGGATAGTGGTGAGACGAAGGAAGAGTGGAAGATGGTAGCTGAAACCAAGAAGATCGTCGACCCGGCGATCAAGGTCACGGCGACCTGCGTGCGCGTGCCGGTCTTCGTGGGGCACTCCGAAGCCGTGAATATCGAATTCGAGGATTTCCTCGATGAGGACGAGGCCCGCGATATCCTTCGTGAGGCCCCCGGCGTCATGGTGATCGATAAGCGTGAAGACGGTGGGTATGTTACCCCGGTCGAATGCGTTGGCGATTTTGCGACGTTCATCAGCCGGATCCGTCAGGACAGCACGATTGAGAATGGCATCAACCTGTGGTGCGTCTCCGACAACCTGCGCAAAGGCGCAGCCCTCAACGCTGTGCAGATCGCAGAAACGCTTGGCGCGCGCGTTTTGAAAAAGGGCTGATACGGGACCCGATCTGATTGGGCTTCGGCGCTTTCCCTAAAGCGCCGCGTCGTCTGAGTGTGCCAAGGTATTGCCGGGGACGAGCGCCGTGAGCTTTTTGCTCAAGTCCTCTTCCTTGGCAGTACGTTTGGGGTGACCGAGTTTTTCGGCAAACAGCACGTTCGGATCGACCTCCTGGATTAGGCAGGGGATCCTTGGTTCCTGCTCTGGCAGATTTGGTGAGAGCGCCTCGTGACGATCCGTATCCGCGTGCGCCTGCTCATCTTCCGGGGTCTCAGGGACAACCCCGGAGAGCTCTACACCGGGTATATCATACAGGTCGATCCGGAATCCGTTGGGCAATGTGTCCCGGTCCAGCTTGGCAAGGTCCGACCGCGCGAGCACCTCGTCCATCTCTTCTGCCGTTTTAAATTGGGGCAGCGGCGCAAGTGCGATTGAGAAGAAGGCGTCCACATTCTTCGCGCCGTTTTCAAAGGCTAGATTGAGAATATGAGAGGTTTTCCCGCCTTGATCCACGGGCCAGGAAATTGCGAAAATCTCGATCGATTCCGGCAAGGCACCATCGTTGAGGTGAGTGCCGTTATAAACGATGTTGTAGTCGCTGAGCGAGACGGTGACCGACGCGGGGTCTTCTGTGAAATAGTCAAAATCTAGTCTCCTGACCCCGGTCCGGGCGACGAAGCTGATCCGAGCCGGCGATATCGCCGAGATCGGTCCACCCTCCTCGGACGAGTAAGTATAGCCACTTAGTTTGAATGCGGTCATTCAGATCACCCGTTACCAAATCAATAATCGCCCTGATACGTGAGTGGGATTTAAAGAGTGGTTTACCGAACAAGGAATGGCCGGATCCGGATGGCAGAGAATTGTTTCAACCTTTAGGAGTTGCTCTGTGCGGCTATCCCATCGGTCTCTGCAGGCTGTCGCATTTTTCAGCTATTTCGAGACATTTCCTGGAAGGCCCGAAAGCCTTTCTTCATCTTGAACGGAGACACGAGCGACTGGTGCTGTGAGTCCGGGTTGGGGTGTGAGATGGATGGAGTCGTGAAGATCAATTTTGTGGAGCCAGTGATGCTTGATCCGGATCGGTTGGTCGAGCTGTGCGTAGAGATGGGGCAAGATGGGACAGAGGCTCTGCTCAACGGGACGCTTGATCAACTCAATGCGGGGCTGCGGGAGCTTGATATCCTCTATCAGACCCAGAGATGGCAGAGCATTGGTGCACAGGCGGAGCTTCTTTCACAACTGGCTTCAAATGCGGGCATGACAACCTTCGCACGGGTTACGCGGCATGTTGTTGATTGCGCCGCAAAGGAGCGCATTGTTCCGCTTGCTGCGACCTTGAGCAGGCTTCACAGGATCTCGGATGGGACCCTCAATTCCGTTTGGGAATTGGGCGACATGATGCGCTAGGTCTTGTTCTGGCCTTGCAGTCGGGGCTGGGCGGGGTAGTTTGACCCTGTTCCAGAAAAGCCGAGGGTCCGATGCTCCACTTTGCCCAAAACGACGATCAGACCCGACCGCTCCATATTCTGGACTCTGATCAGCTGGAGGTCTGGCGTGCCGACCAGCCGTCGCGGGTGACTTCTTGGGTCGAGGCACAGGGGTTCGCTGCGAAGCCGGGGGAGATCTGCCTCGTGCCGGGAGACGATGGCCGTATCGCCGCGGTTTTGGTGGGCGCGCGGAAAGCTCCGTCCGATGCACGCAGTAGATTTTCGCTCGCAGGCGTGGCGGTCAAATTGCCCAAGGGATCTTACAGCATTGCGAGCCCGCATAACGCGCTGGATCTGCGCGAACACGCGCTGGGCTGGCTGCTCTCGCAATACAGTTTTGAACGCTACAAGTCGCGCCCGCCCCATGAGGCGCGGCTGGTTTGTCCCGACGGGCTAGACGCACAA
>JABDPP010000047.1 GCA_013042765.1 Litoreibacter sp. | reverse complement strand
GGCGCGGCGGCCGCACTGGTCTCGCACAGGCCGGACGATGTCGACGACGACGCGGCCCTGCTGGTTGTCGACGACGTGCTGACCGCGCTTGAGGATCTGGGGCGCGCAGCCCGGGCCCGCACGCAGGCGAAAGTTATCGGGGTAACGGGCTCCGTTGGCAAAACCTCCACCAAGGAGATGTTGCGCACTGCGCTCTCCGGGCAGGGTAAGGTCCATGCCGCAGAGAAGAGCTTCAACAATCATTGGGGCGTTCCCCTGACCCTGGCGCGCATGCCGCGAGAGACCGACTTCGCAATCATTGAGATTGGCATGAACCATCCCGGAGAGATCGCGCCGCTTTCCCGCATGGCGCGCCCTGATGTGGCAATTATCACCACGGTTGCGCCCGCGCATCTCGAGGCGTTCAGCGATGTGACCGCGATTGCACGGGAGAAAGCCTCGGTATTCGAGGGGCTTACCTCAGCAGGAACAGCGGTCGTCAATGCCGATCTCGACGAGACGCCGATCCTGATCGACGCGGCAGCGCGGGCTGGCTGCCGGACTTTCGGTGCGTCAGAAACCGCCGACTGGAGGCTGGACGAGGTCATCGCCACGGCAGATGCCACCGTTTGCCGTGCAGAGCATGCCGGGCAGACACTTCTCTTCAAGCTTGGCGCGCCGGGGCGCCACTTCGCCATGAACGGTCTGGCCTGTCTTGCGGCGATCAACGCGGCTGGTGGCGATCTTGGGCTGGCCGCCGTTGAGCTTTCGCACTGGGCGCCTCCCGCCGGGCGGGGCCAACGACAGTTCATTCAGGTCGATGCGGCAGATAACCGGATCGGCATCGATCTCTTCGACGACGCCTACAACGCCAACCCCGCCTCGGTTTCCGCCGCGCTGGAGGTTCTGGCTCAGGCAGACCCGCCCGGGCTGCGCGGTCAGCGCGTTGCGGTTCTGGGCGATATGAAGGAGCTTGGCGCCAGCGAGGCCGACCTGCACCGGCAGCTTGCCGGCCATCCCGCGATGGAAGAGATCTCCGTCGTCCATTGCGTGGGCCCGCTGATGCGCCATCTCCATGAGAGCCTTCCGGCTGAAAAACGCGGGTCTTGGGTGGAAACCTCCGCCGAGTTCGCGGCCCGACCCAGCAGTCTCGTCCAGTCAGGCGATACGGTGCTGATCAAGGGGTCCCTGTCCATGAATATGGCTCTGATCGTTGACGCCATCGCGAAATTGGGTCAAGCGGTAGACAATTCTCACGCGGAGACACGCTAGATGTTGTATTGGCTGACCTCATTTTCGGATGGCGGCGATTTTTTCAACCTGTTTCGCTACATCACGTTCAGAGCCGGGGGCGCGTTCTTTACAGCGCTGATCTTCGGGTTCCTGTTCGGGCGTCCACTGATCAACCTGCTGAAACGCAAGCAGGCGAACGGCCAGCCGATCCGCGATGATGGCCCGGAAAGCCACCTGCTGACCAAACAGGGCACGCCGACCATGGGCGGAGTCCTGATCCTTGGGGCGCTTGTCTTTTCGACCATGCTGTGGGCCCGACTCGACAACAGCTTTGTCTGGGTTGTGTTGATGGTGACGATGGGCTTTGGCGCGATCGGTTTCGTGGATGACTACGCCAAGGTGACATCGAACAGCCATGCCGGGCTGTCCGGGCGGATCCGGCTCTTGCTGGGCTTCTGTATCGCTGCCATCGCCGGTTTTGCCGCTACGCAACTCCATCCAAATGCGCTGTCCGGTCAACTGGCGCTTCCGGTCTTCAAAGACACGCTGATCAATCTTGGGGTTTTCTTCATCCCCTTCGTGATGTTCGTGATCGTTGGCGCGGCGAATGCCGTCAACCTGACCGATGGTCTGGACGGTCTGGCGATCATGCCCGTGATGATTGCCGCCGGTGCTCTCGGTGTCATCGCCTACGCTGTCGGTCGGGTCGACTTTACCGAATATCTCGACGTCCATTATGTCCCCGGCACCGGCGAGCTTCTGATCTTCACAGCTGGACTGATAGGCGGAGGTTTGGGCTTCT
>JABDPP010000148.1 GCA_013042765.1 Litoreibacter sp. | reverse complement strand
ATTTTACCTACGTTGATGATCTTGTTACTGGAATCCGGCTATTGATTGATGCCGTCCCCGAACGTCCCGACGATCCGAATGCGACATTGGAAAGCGACAGTCTATCTCCCGTGGCGCCCTGGCGGGTCGTCAATATCGGCAATGGAGAGCCGGTTAACCTGATGGATTTCATCGCCGCCATCGAGCGCACAACCGGAATAACCGCCAAGAAAAACTTCATGGACATGCAGCCCGGTGATGTTCCGGCGACGTGGGCAAAAACTGACCTGCTCAGATCCCTGACCGGATACGCGCCCAAGACCGATATCGAGGAAGGAGTGCGGCGCTTCGTAGACTGGTATCGGGACTACTACAGCGCTTGAGACGACAGGCGGGTGTCTCCGCTCAACCCTGCTGACGGCTCCAATGATGCAGGACATCATCGCCGACTGAGCGGACCTGCCTGAGCGCAAATCGCGGGGCATCGGCGAGCCGCTCCAACCCCAACCGGGAGATGGCCGGGATCGCGTCACCGCCGAGAGAGAGACCAGCGGTAAACCCGATCAGGTCATCAACCATGTCCGCCTTGAGCAGCGATGCGGCAAGCGTGCCACCACCCTCACAAAAGACCCGGGTCAGCCCCGCAGTTGCCAATGCACCAAGCGCCTTGCACACATCGATCTGATTATCCGCCCCCAATGGCACGGAGATGAGCCTTGCGCCGGCATCGGTCCATTTGGCGCATGTAGCGTCCGGCACGTCTGGTCCATGCACTATCCACAATGGATGCTCCGCCGCACCGGAAACCAACTTACTGTCCAGCGGCAGATCCAGATCCTTGGTGAGAACAACACGCACCATTGACCTGGTGATCCCAAGATCCCGGACCGTTAAAGAGGGGTCATCAGCCCGAGCGGTCCCGGCACCGATCATAACGGCGTCATGACGCGCCCGCATCGCGTGCACCACACGACGCGCATCTGGCCCTGTTATCCACTGGCTCTCACCCGACGCGGTCGCAATCCCTCCATCAATAGACGTTGCCAGTTTCATTGTCAGAAACGGACGATTGTGGGAGATCCGGGACAAGAACCCGGCATGATCACGCAAGGCTTCCGTCTCACAAACTCCGGTCGTGACAGAGATTCCTGCAGCCCGGAGGTCCGACAGGCCCTCGCCGGCGACCCGCGGATCCGGATCAGTGGTCGCCACGACCACGCGCGCCACGCCAGCATCAATCAGGGCCTTTGAACAAGGTGGTGTCTGGCCGTGATGGGCGCAGGGCTCGAGCGAGACATAGACCGTCGCGCCTCGCGCTGCCGCACCGGCCTGCGCCAGCGCCAACGGCTCGGCGTGAGGACGTCCTCCCGGCTGTGTCCAACCGCGACCAACGACCCGGTCATCTTTAACAATTACGCATCCCACGGCTGGATTAGGCCAGACACACCCCATGCCACGTGCGCCCAGCGACAGCGCCAGCTGCATCCAGCGCCGATCCTGTGCCGCAGACATCGCTTATTCGTCGGGTTGGACCGGTGGCCTCAACTCCGACACGAAGTCTTCGAAATCGTCGGCGGCCTGGAAATTCTTGTAAACGCTGGCAAACCGGACATATGCAACCGTGTCGATCCGGGCCAATGCTTCCATCACGATCTCGCCGATAACCGTGGATTGGATATCGGTCTCACCCATGCTCTCGAGACGCCGCACGATGCCCGAAATCATCTGGTCCATGCGATCCGGCTCTACCGGGCGTTTCTGAAGCGCGATACGGATCGACCGCTCCAGCTTATCGCGATCGAAATCCTCCCGCTTCCCGCTGGACTTGATGACCACGAGGTCGCGGAGCTGCACCCGTTCATAGGTCGTAAAGCGCCCGCCACAAGCCGGGCAGAACCGCCGCCGCCTGATGGCAACATGGTCTTCGGCCGGACGCGAGTCCTTCACCTGAGTGTCTACATTTCCACAAAACGGACAGCGCATATACCAACCCCTATAATCGACCCTTGGGTGTTATTCCCCAGTTATCCACAGGCACTATAGGCGAGCTCCTATAGTTTGGGTAGTGGTGAATTGCACGTCTATATCTAGGGGGTCCGACACTTGTTGCGAGAGGGCATCAGATCGCAAAGTAATGCTCTGCTCGCCACGCCCAAGCGGCGGGGATCGCAGATAAACAAATCGGCGGAAACAGAGTTAGACTTGCTGCTCCGCCACTCCTAGGGTCCGAGGAATGATAAGCTCTGACACCCATGACAGCGCCTATTCCTGGTTGCGCCTCGCGATCACCGTCCTGATCGGAATGATCGGGAATGTCGGGATGTGGGCGATCGTCGTGATTCTTCCCGCTGTTCAGGCCGAATTTGGCACAGGTCGCGCAGACGCCGCGCTGACCTATACGATGACAATGGTGGGCTTCGCGCTTGGGAACCTCCTTATCGGCCGCGCCGTGGACCGCTACGGCATCACGAAGGCGCTCATCGGCGCAGCACTGGCGGTGACCGCGAGCACGGGTCTGGCCGCGCTCAGCGGGTCGATCATGTCGCTGTCGCTATTTCAACTGGTCATCGGGTTCGGCACTGCAGCCAGTTTCGGCCCGCTGATCGCGGATATCTCCCACTGGTTCATGCGCAGGCGCGGGATCGCCGTCGCAATTGCCGCCAGCGGAAACTACCTCTCGGGCGCATTCTGGCCATTGGTTCTGAGCGGCGTTCTGACAGACCAGGGCTGGCGCATGGTCTATTTCGTCCTCGCAGGCTTTACGATCACCATTATGATCCCGCTCGCACTGTTGCTCCGGCGGCAGGTTCCACCAGACGCGACCGCCTCCGCCGAGACCCAATCCCGGCTGAAAGCGCGCGGCGTCGGGTTCTCCCCCCGGACCCTGCAACTGCTGCTTGGCCTTGCCGGGATCGGATGTTGCGTTGCCATGGCGATGCCGCAGGTCCACCTTGTCGCCTATTCCGAGGATCTGGGCTTTGGTACACAGGCCGGCGCCCAGATGCTTTCGTTGATGCTGATGGGCGGCGTTGTCTCCCGGTTGATCTCCGGCTTGCTGGCCGATCGGCTGGGAGGGCTGATGACACTCCTGATCGGGTCTAGCCTGCAATGCACCGCTCTGTTTTTGTATCTTCCGTTCGACAGTCTTTTCGCACTCTACGGCGTCAGCCTGATCTTCGGCCTCGCGCAAGGCGGTATCGTGCCGAGCTATGCCATTATCGTGCGAGAATACATGCCCGCCCGCGAAGCCGGCGCACGGGTCGGATTCGTGATCATGGCAACTATCGTGGGCAAGGCGCTTGGCGGCTGGATGTCGGGCTGGATCTACGACCTCACAGGTTCCTACCAGGCAGCGTTCCTCAACGGAATCGGCTGGAATTTCGTCAATATCGCCATCATCGGCATGATCCTTTACTCCTCCCGCCACCTTCGCAAAGGCACAGCCGCGGCCTGATCACACCAAAAGCAGCGCCGCGAGCCCAAGGAA
>JABDPP010000043.1 GCA_013042765.1 Litoreibacter sp. | reverse complement strand
CACTTGGGAATGCCGAAGAGCTGCCCGCTTTCACAGCGGAGCGAGAGCAATACGCGGATTACAATGGCCGATTGAAGCTGGGCGGCATCAAGATTGTCGCTGACGGCTCACCGCAGGGCAAGACAGCCTTCTTCACCAAACCCTACCTTACCGGCGGGCCCGGCGGCGAAGCGGAGTGGCGCGGGGAGCCCATCGCGCCCCCGGAAAAAATAGAAAAGTTACTGGAAGGTGTCTACGGAGCTGGCATGCGTGCCTTTGTGCATGCCAATGCGGATGCAGCGGTCGACATTCTTTTGAACGCCCACAAGAAACATGCAGACAGGGCGGGCGATGATCCACGCACGGTGATTATTCATTCCCAGTTTATCCGGCGCGATCAATTGGAGGACTATGCCCGCTTCGGTATGGTGCCTTCCTTTTTTAGCAACCACGCCTTTTTTTGGGGCGACGTGCACGTGAAAAACCTGGGGCGTCAGAGAGCCCACTTTCTCAGCCCGATGAAGACGGCTGCGGATCTGGGCATTCATTTTACCAACCACAACGACTATATCGTGACGCCGATGGACCAGTTGCTAACCGTATGGTCGGCGGTCAATCGCGTTTCCCGCTCGGGCCAGGTCATTGGCGCGCAACAGCGCATCACAGCGGAACAGGCTCTGCGGGCGATTACGCTGGACGGTGCATGGCAGTATCAGGAGGAAGACAGCAAGGGCTCAATCACGGTGGGGAAACTGGCCGATTTAGTCGTGCTTGATGCCAATCCCCTCATGGTCGATCCGATGGCTATCAGGAATATCCAGGTGCTAGCAACCTACAAGGAGGGCCTGAGAATTTATCCCGAATAGGCTTTAACCCGCGTGAAAAGGCGCCGGGTATCCCGCCGCCATTGTTTAACTGAGCGAACAAGCCCGGGCACCGCAGCACTTGACAGATATTCTGAGATAAACAGCAAAAGGCTATCAATCAGCAATATTAAAATGCGATTGCAAAGGAGAAATCGGTGGATTTATCTGCCACATTTCGAAGGCACAGCTGAAGCCTATATCGACTGGCTGCCTTCGACGATGGCTAACTGGAGTGCTACCTCGCACTCCGCGAATAAAAATCCGCGATTAAACAGGTGCGTAGTGAAAATAATATCCCAAGCCCACAGCCTGCTTAAAAAATACCCTTGCGTGATGAGGGCATCTGGCAAATAACCTATATAATCCCCACTGCCCGGCAGAGCTGTTCTGTAATATTTCCAACAACATAAAATCCCGTTAAATAAAAACCAGGAGAAACTGCCGTTGTCTGCACATGAAAATGAAGAAAACACGCCGCTCATTATCCTCATCAGTGTCGTTGCAACTATTGGCGGATTCCTGTTTGGCTTTGACAGCGGCGTTATCAACGGAACTATCGACGGATTGAAGTCGGCGTTTAATTCCGACAGCGCAGCCACTGGCTTCAATGTTGCAAGCATGTTGTTGGGATGCGCCGCGGGGGCCTTTTTTGCAGGTCACCTGGCGGATCGCTTTGGTCGACGCAACATGCTGATCTGCGCTGCGATGTTTTTTATTGTCAGCGCATGGGGATCGGGTGTTTCTACAAGCTCTTTGCAGTTTGTCTTTTACCGCATCATAGGCGGCCTCGCGGTGGGCGCGGCATCGGTGATGTCGCCGGCCTATATCAGCGAAGTGGCGCCTGCGCGCTATCGCGGAAGCCTTGCCACAATCCAGCAAATCGCGATTATTAGTGGGTTGTTTATTGCCTTTATCAGCAACTACCTGCTGGCGAATCTCGCCGGGCTTTCCACTGCGGAATTATGGTTGGGATTCGAGGCCTGGCGCTGGATGTTCTGGATGGAGCTGTTGCCCGCGACGCTGTTTTTGTTGGCGCTGCTGTTTATTCCGGAGAGCCCCCGTTTCCTTATCGCTTCAGGCAGGGTTGAAGCAGGCCGCAAGGTATTGACGCGGCTCTACGGTGCGGTTGCTGGAACAAGGAAAGTCGATGAAATAGATGCATCACTCGCCGTAGATCACCACGCGCCGAAGTTCTCCGATCTTCTCGATCGGGCATCGGGACGGGTCAGGAAGATTGTCTGGGCAGGCATCGGGCTGGCAGTTTTCCAGCAATTGGTCGGTATCAATGTAGTCTTCTATTACGGCGCCGTGCTGTGGCAGGCCGTGGGTTTTTCCGAGTCCGATGCGCTGCTGATTAATATCATCAGCGGTGGCGTCAGTATTGGCGCCTGTATTATTACGGTCCTGGTGGTCGACAAAATTGGCAGAAAGCCATTGCTGCAGTGGGGCTCGATTGGCATGGCGATCGCGCTCGGCCTGATGGTTGTTGCGTTTGCCAACGCGGACGTCATGCCCAATGGGGAGCTCGATACCGGTGAATGGGGGCCGCTTGCGCTGATAGCCGCGAATGCTTACGTGTTTATCTTCAATATGTCCTGGGGCCCGGTCATGTGGGTCATGCTGGGCGAGATGTTTCCCAACCAGATTCGCGGTTCAGGGCTTGCCGTCGCCGGCCTGTGTCAATGGTCGGCAAACTTTGTCATCACCATGACTTTTCCAGTGTTACTGGCAGGCGTGGGCTTGGCTGGCGCCTATGGTTTTTACGCGATTAGCGCTGCAGTATCTGCGCTGTTTGTCTTTATCTACGTTCACGAAACGAAAGGTCTCGAACTGGAGCAAATGCCGGGTTGAGAAGTATTGTGATTTGAATAAACCCTTTCC
>JABDPP010000146.1 GCA_013042765.1 Litoreibacter sp. | reverse complement strand
TGCCCCCATGGCACGCGCACCCTTGGCCAGCGCCTGGGTCAGCTGTGCCGGGTCGATATCGCCGTCATCGGGGTCCCAGAGCCCGCCGGCCAGATCATGGGTTTCGAGGAAGGGATAGGCGTTCTTCATGTCCGAGACGCTCATCATCTCGATATCAAGCCCCTGATAGCGTCCCATGCCGCGGGCGCGCTCGAACTCCTGCATCCGCTCCTTGGAATGAGCCAAACGGATCGATCCGGTGACATGGTAGTTCATCGGGTAGTCCACCTCCTCGGCCAGCCCCTTGTAGAGGCCAAGCGAGTAGCGCTGCATGTTCATCACCGCCCATGAGGTCGAGAAGGACGGGCAGTTGCCGGCGGCATGCCATGTCGATCCGGCGGTCAGCTCGTTCTTTTCAAGTAGCACGCAATCGGTCCAGCCGGCCTTGGCCAGATGGTAAAGCGAGGAGGCGCCCACGACCCCGCCGCCGATGATGACCACACGGGCCGTTGTTGGAAAAGTGCTCATGCCAGAAACTCCCTCAATCCAGAACGATACGGGCGGCCAGCCCTCCAAAGACAACGGCCGCAATCTTGTTGAAAACGCGCGAGGCGCGGCTGAGCCGGTGAGCCGCAAGCCCTGCGAAAACCCCGATCAACCCATCGGTCAGAAACCCGCCAATGGCCAGCAGAACGCCCAGCGCAAGGATCTGCTGCCAGACCGGCCCGATCTCCGGCTGCGCAAACTGCGGCAGGAAAGCCAGGACAAACAGCGCCACCTTGGGGTTGAGAATGTTTGTGATGAACCCGCGCCGGAATGCGCGCGCCACACTGGCCCTGCCCCGGCGCGCCTCGGGTCCGCTTTTTGCCCGCCAACTGACCACAGCGAGATAGGCCAGATAGGCCGCGCCCGCATAGCGCACCGTGTCATAGGCGGCAGGATAGGTCCGCAAGATCACCGCAAGCCCCACCGCCGCAAGCGCAACATGCACCAATACACCCAGCGAGATGCCCGCCGCAGCCGCCGCGCCCGCGCGCGGGCCGCCCGACATACCGGAGGCGATGGTGAACATCATGTCGGCCCCGGGCGTGAGGTATAAAAGAAAAGCCGCTCCCATGAAGGCAAGGATCGTCCAGGGATCCATGGCCATGAAGGTACCGATCATCCTAATAGACCGGCGGCGCGATCACCCAGATCGCAACCGCCGCCTCCTGATACGGGTTATGCCAGCGAAACGGCTGGCCCTTGATCCGAAAACTGTCCCCGGTTCCCAGTGCATGTGTATGCCCGTCGACCCAGATATCGAGCCGCCCCGAAACAAGATAGCCCACCTCCTGCGTGGGCCGCTGGACCGGCTCCGAGATCTCCGCCCCGGGCGCGAAAGTGGAGTGCACCACTTCAAAATCATCGGTCAGATCGGGCGAGAGAAGTTCCTCGACGAGCCCCGCAGCCCGCGATCCGATCGGGCGGCGTGCGGTAGAACGCACCACGATACCCTCTTCATGGTCAAGCGTGGCGGACTGCCGAAACAGGCTCTGAACCGAAACATCGAGAACCCCGGCCATCTGCCGCAGATCGGTGATCGAGGGGTCAGACAGATCACGCTCCACCTGGCTCAGCCAGCCGACGGACCGACCCAGCCGGTCCGACAATTCACTCAGAGTCAGCCCCCGCGCCTTGCGCAGAGCCCGAAGATCGGCCCCGAAGGTCTCCATTTGCTGTGCGGGTTCGGAAAGCATGCGACTCAGGTCCGTGAAAAAAACGTCTACTTTTTCACGGTGCCATGCGAAGCTGAACCTCGCAAGAAAAATCTCACGCTCCCGCTTTCACTTTTCCAGAAAATATCCCCGCCGGAGGCGTGGCCCTAGATTTGGCCAAACACACCGTCCAGAATACCCTGCAGCGCGTCCGCATCCGCTTGCGTGAACGCATCGGGCTGGTCGCTATCGATATCGAACACCGCGATCAGCGCACTGCTGGCATCGCGGACCGGCAGAACCAGTTCCGAACGGGTCGAGCTCGCGCAGGCAATATGGTCCGGGAACGCGTCGACATCGGGGACCAGCTGCACCTCACCTGTTCGCGCGGCAGCCCCGCAGACGCCACGCGAAAACGGAATTACTAGACAACCATGCCTACCCTGATAAGGCCCGATCTTCATCAACTCCGGCGCCACCACGCGGTAGAACCCGGTCCAGTTAAACCGCGTGTCGCTATGATGCACCTCGCAGGCCACCGTGGCCATCAAGGCAACGGCGTCATCCTCGCCCTCCGCGAGCGCCGCAATCGTTTGCTTGAGCTGCGCGTAATCGGGCATCAGTCGCGCTCGATCGCAATTGCGGTGCCTTCACCGCCACCGATGCAGATCGCGGCGACCCCGCGTTTCAGCCCGCGCGCCTCCAGCGCATTGAGAAGCGTCACCATGATCCGTGCCCCCGAAGCGCCGATTGGATGGCCCAACGCACAGGCGCCACCATTGACGTTCACCTTGTCGCGGGGGAGACCCAATTCATGCATGAAAGCCATTGGCACCACCGCGAAAGCCTCGTTCACCTCCCAGAGATCAACGTCTTCCTTGGTCCAACCGATCCGCTCCAGAAGTTTCTGAGCAGCCGGAACCGGCGCTGTGGTGAAAAGACCGGGAGCCTGCGCATGGCTGGCATGGCCCACGATCCGCGCGCGCACGTTCAGACCCTGCGCCTCGGCCGCATCGGCAGAGGCCAGCACCAGCGCAGCCGCCCCGTCGGAGATCGAGGAGGAATTGGCCGCCGTGACCGTGCCACCGTCGCGAAAGGCCGGCCTCAGATGCGGGATCTTCTCGGGTCGGGCATTGCCGGGTTGTTCATCCTCCCCGACTGTCACCTCACCCTTACGAGTCTTCAGTGTCACCGGTGCAATCTCCGCCTCGAAAGCGCCCGCGCCCTGGGCCGCGAGCGCGTTGGATAGCGAGCCCAGTGCATATTCGTCCTGCGCCTCACGGGTGAACTGGTAAGCCTCGGCGCAATCCTCGGCGAAGGTGCCCATCAAACGGCCCTTGTCATAGGCGTCCTCCAGCCCGTCGAGAAACATCGAATCCTGCACCTGCTGATGACCGATCCGCGCGCCGTCCCGCATCTTGGGCAAAAGATACGGCGCGTTCGTCATGCTCTCCATGCCGCCGGCAACCATGGTATCCGTCTGCCCCAGCGCGATCTGGTCATAGGCAATCATCGCGGCTTTCATGCCGGAGCCGCACATCTTGTTAAGCGTCGTGGCAGGAACTTCTTCACCAAGACCTGCGCCAAACGCTGCCTGTCGTGCCGGGGCCTGTCCCTGTCCTGCGGGCAGGACGCAGCCCATCAGAACCTCGTCCACGCTGGAAAGACCGGCCCCTGAAAGCGCCGCCCGGATCGCAGAAGCACCAAGCGCCGGCGCATCGAGACCCGACAGAGCTCCCTGAAACCCGCCCATCGGCGTCCGGCTCGCGCCTGTGATGACAACCTGTTTCATATCCGGATCCTCCGTTCTGCGGCCCTTGCATACCGAATGGTAACCATTGGCGTCTAGCTCTGGTACCACAGACCAGATGGAGACACGCCATGCAACTCAGCAGTATGTCCAGCGGTGGCATTCTTGTTCTCACGGTGAATGCGGACCGGATCGATGCGGCCAGCGCGATCCACCTGAAGGACCAGTTCCGCGATCAAGTGGCCAATATCTCCGGAAGGATCGTCATGGACCTTGGTCAGGTGGATTTCATGGACAGCAGCGGGCTTGGCGCCATCGTTGCGGCGCTGAAGCTTCTGGAGGGGCGCACGCTTGAGTTGGCTGCTTTGACCCCTGCGGTAAAGAAAGTATTCACCCTCACGCGCATGGACCAGATCTTTACTCTCCATCCGGATATGGAGACGGCCCTGGGCGCTGCAGGTGACGGCGCCGACAGCACCACAGATGCCGCGTGACGGCGAGATAGCCGACGACAAGCCAAACGGGAGCTCCATGATCGACGCGCGTGTCCAGACATTGAGCCTGAAGGCCACGCCCGATGCAGTCACGCAGACCATGCGACAGGTTCGGGCGCTGCTGGTCACGCTTCATCCTGACAACGCGGGCGTGTGCATGAATGCCGAACTGGTGCTGGCGGAAATCCTCAACAATATTGTCGAGCACGGCTACGCCCCTGGCGCTCTTGGAGAGATCGAGATCCAGCTCTCGATGAAGGACAACTGTATCTTGATGAGAACCTGCGACGGCGGCTGTGCGATGCCCGGGTTGTCGCTGCCGGATCCGGACCAACCCGATCTAGATGTCGACCTGTCGGATCTGCCAGAGGGCGGTTTCGGTTGGTTCATGATCCGCGCTCTGGCCCGAAACCTAAGCTACGAGCGCAAGGCTGACCGCAATCGTATTTGCCTTGAGATTCCGCCCGGCTGAACGTTCGGGCGTGCCTCCAAAGCGAACCGGAGCGCCCGGTAAAATGGCGCAGGGGGAATGGAGAAATCTCGCCCGGGATTCGCGAACCTCCCGAAAACGGACATTGTGTACGTCCGCTGGACAATCCAGATTTGGGATGGACATTACCAACCGCTTCGTGGACAAAAAGCCCGTAACACACTCATTTTAATGATGTTTTGCCTTTTTATTTTCACATTCACACCCAATGTCAGCCTGAATGCGGAGGCAGTGTGGCCCTGTAGCTGAGGAGCTTCTCCCGGCGTCGCGACCTTTAGCCCCCACCCCTAAGCGCGACGCCGGGGACTTACCCTCTCCCAAGAATCGACTTTCCCTCGGATACCCCAGACGATACTGGTCCGTCGCTCAAGAGCCACAGCGAAGGATACAGAAATGCGCGACTTCCAGCTTCCCGGCAGATCCACGGTGTATGCCGCCAATGGCATGATCGCGACATCGCATCCGCTCGCGGCAAAGGTGGGCGTCGAGATCCTCGAATCCGGTGGCAACGCCATGGACGCTGCCATTGCCTCGGCGGTCCTTCTGGGGATTTGTGAACCGCAGATGACCGGAATCGGCGGAGATTGCTTCGTGCTTTTGAAACCGGCGGGCGAGGACCGGATCGTTGCTCTGAACGGATCCGGCCGTGCGCCTGCAGCCGCCAGCGGCGCGGCGCTTCGTGAGAAGGGCCTCACGACCATCCCGCTGACTTCCCCCGATGCAGTCACTGTACCGGGGGCGATTGATGCGTTCTGCCGCTTGTCCGACGATTGGGGCCGGCAGGGTCTGGCGGCCTCCCTTGCTCCGGCCATTCGCTACGCCGAAGAGGGTATCCCCGTGGCCCCACGAACCGCCTTTGACTGGGCGCTTGCGGAAAGCACCCCAACAGGGGCCGCAGCGAAATATTTCCTACTGGATGGCAAGGCCCCGAAGCCCGGGCAGAACTTCCGCTCACCGGGTCAGGCCGAAGTGCTGCGCCGCGTCGCCGCCGAAGGGCGCGGCGCCTTCTACACCGGCGAGATCGCGGAGGATATCGTCGCCGCCCTTCAGGCCCGCGGCGGTGTACACACGCTGGAGGATTTCGCCGCGACCGCCTGTGATTACACCGACCCGATCTCGGGCATGTACAAGGGCACGGAGCTCGTTGAGCATCCGCCCAACGGCCAGGGCGCGACGGCAATTTTGCTCAACAACATCCTCGCGCATTTCGAACTGCCGTCGATGGACCCCTTCGGAACCGAGCGGGCCCATATCGAGGCGGAAGCTTCCAAGCTTGCCTATGATGCGCGCAATCGCTTCATGGCCGATCCCGATTACAATGTGCGGCTCGAGCGCATGCTGTCGCCCGATACGGCCGCCAAGCTTGCGGCGCTGATCGATCCGAAGACCGCGATGCCGTCGGCCACGACCCTCTCGGAGCAGGTGCACAAGGACACGGTTTACCTG
>JABDPP010000034.1 GCA_013042765.1 Litoreibacter sp. | reverse complement strand
CGGTTTACCTGACCGTCGTGGACAAGGATCAGATGGCCGTCTCCCTGATCTACTCGATCTTTCACAACTTCGGCTCCGGTATCGCGTCGGAAAAATTCGGTGTGCTGCTGCAAAACCGCGGCTCGGGCTTTACGCTCGAGGAAGGTCACCCCAACGAGTTGGGCGGCGGCAAGCGCCCCATGCACACGATCATTCCGGGCATGCTTCGGGAGAACGGCCGGGTCACGATGCCATTTGGCGTCATGGGCGGCTCCTACCAGTCGAACGGGCACGCGCGTTTCATCACCAACATGGTCGATTTCGGCATGGACTCGCAGGAGGCCATCGACGGGCCGCGCTGTTTCCCCGACGCCGGCGAGCTGCGTGTGGAGCGAGGCTACAGCGACACCGTCCGCCAGGATCTGGTTGATCTGGGACATAATGTGGTGACGCCCCCGACCCCGATCGGCGGGGCGCAATCAATCTTCATCGACCATGAGAACGGCGTACTGCAAGGTGCGTCTGATCCGCGCAAAGACGGGTGTGCCCTCGGCTATTGAGCCGGGGCGTTCCGGGTTAACTCAACTCAGCTTTGATCGTGCAGGTCTGACGCCTAGTTGAAGTCGAACTGGAGCGGGTATTTCCCACGCCCGTCATAATCTCCGAACATCGCGCTCAGATCCGGATGGCCTACCGGCTCCCCGGTCATGTCGGGCGTCAGGTTCTGCTCCGACACATAGGCCACGTAATAGCTTTCGTCGTTCTCGGCGAGCAGGTGGTAGAACGGCTGATCCTTCCGCGGACGGCTATCGGCCGGGATATTCTGATACCACTCGTCCGTATTCGAGAACTCAGGGTCGACATCAAAGATCACACCCCGGAAAGGGTGCTTCTTGTGGCGCACGATCTGGCCAAGCGTATATTTCGCGTGCGTTTTGAGCATTCTATTGCAACCCCTTTAAGCCGTAGATAGACCCTCCGGCGGTCGATTGTCCAGAATATGGGCCGTTTTTTAGGGAAACAGTGTGTGAACCTCATTTTCACAGTACTCGAAGTTGTAGCGCCGGTCTTTCTGCTGGCGTTGATCGGATTCAGCTGGGTCAAGCTGGGTCTGGACTACCGGATTGAGTTCGTCACCCGGCTGGCCATGACGCTGTCGGTTCCCTGCTTGATTTTCGTTGCCCTGATGGAGACCGAGATCAGCCCAAGTGCGCTGACGACCGTCTCTCTGGCCGCGGTTGTGGCTTACGGCTTCGTCACATTGGGATGCTATATCCTTGTTTTAACAACGAAACTCGACATTCGAACCTACCTCGCTCCGCTTATCTTCGGAAACACCGGAAATCTCGGCCTGCCGCTGGCCCTGTTTGCCTTCGGAACGGAGGGGCTGGGCTATGCCGTCGTAATCTTCGCGATCATGGCGATTTATTCGTTCACCTTCGGGATCTGGCTCGTATCGGGGAGCGGGTCCCTGATGAAGGTGGTCAAGGAGCCCCTTGTCGGTGCCACGCTTCTGGGCGCGCTGTTTTTATGGCAGGGCTGGGAAACACCGCTGTTTCTGACCAACACGCTTGAACTGGTCGGGCAGATGGCAATCCCGATGATGCTGATCACGCTCGGTGTCGCCGTGGCGCGACTGAAGCCGCAGGGTGTTGGGCGGGCGGCGCTGATCTCACTGCTCAAGGCCCTGCTGTGCATTGCCGTTGCGTGGGCGACAGGGCTCTATTTCGAGCTCCCGCCCGTTCCCTTTGGCGTGCTTGTGCTGCAGGTTTCCACGCCTGTTGCTGTCACATCCTACCTGATTGCCGTGAAATATGAGGCCGATGCGGAGGCCGTTGCGGGCCTCGTCGTGATTTCGACCCTGCTATCGGTGCTCCTGATCCCGGCAACACTCGCATTTTTGATCTGAACAGGCCAAGGCGGCTATTTTCCTGAACGCATTTTTAACGTAAACTTGGTCAAAAGCCACAAAGGCATACAGGCATCATGATCAAGTCATTTCGCTTTTTGGCGGTTTTCGCCCTATTGGCCGCGTGTGGTGGCCCTTCGAACGCACCGCCGAGCCGGCTGGATAACGCCTGCTCGATCGTGGCAGAGCGCCCCGGA
This sequence comes from Litoreibacter sp., assembly GCA_013042765.1. Lineage (GTDB taxonomy): Bacteria > Pseudomonadota > Alphaproteobacteria > Rhodobacterales > Rhodobacteraceae > Litoreibacter. Next base: position 3,173 of record JABDPP010000034.1, on the reverse strand, counting down.
TGGCACAAGGACATGCGCCGCGTCGAGCGTAAATGGGGTGTTCCGGTCCATGTACAAATGGCAACCCTTTACCAGGAGAGCAAGTTCGACGGGGATGCTCGCACGCCCTACCGCTTTTCGCTCGGGGTGATCCCGATGGGGCGGCAATCCTCAGCCTACGGCTTCAGCCAGGCAATCGATTCCACCTGGAAGGAATACCAGCGGGCCGAGGGCGGCCGGGGCGCAAAGCGCGACCGTTTCGACGATGCCGTGGATTTCATGGGCTGGTATATGGATGGCAGCGAACAGCGGCTTGGCATTTCAAAATACGATGTGCGCAACCAGTATCTGGCCTATCACGAGGGGCGCACCGGCTATGCCCGCGGCAGCTACCGCAAGAAATCGTGGCTTATGCGGATTTCAGATGACGTGGCCAGGCGGGCCGACATGTACCAGTTCCAGCTGATCAGCTGCGGCAAGAACTAAGCCGTCAATCCAGCCCGCGATTGCTCACCTCGAACGTGATGCTGAACATGTTCGAGCCGAGGTCAACGCGCTGCAACTCCTCAAGTTCCACGGTGACCTGACCACCAGCTTCGTTGTTGATGATCCAGCCACGTAACCGGACGGGCTGATCGGAGAACAGAAGCTCGATATTGCCGTATTCCGGGTGCTTTGGATCCTGCATTTTCAGTCGGGTGGTTTTGCCATCACGACCATGGCCAACCACGGAGGCCGATTTCGCAAGGTCCACGTTGCGCGCGAGCACAAGGCTGAGCGGAGTGCGCCGCAGCGGATATTGTTCCGGCGGCAAGTTCGACTTCGCATCGAAAATCGCCACCTGGCTACCGCCGGCGATCACGAGGCCCTTGTTGGGTGGGTCATACTCGAACCGGGCACGACCCGGGCGCTTGATATAGACCGTGCCAGTGCTTCTGGAGCCATCATCATTGGTCTGGGTGAACCGCGCCTTGTCGCTGGTCAGCGTATTGAGGTACGCGGAAAGCTCGGAAAGCGGGATCTTCTGCGCCATGGCCGGAGTGGCAAGGACGCAGGACAGCAAAACGGTGCGGATCAGGTTTTTCATCATGCCTCTCAAGATAAGCCATCGCCGCAGGGATTAAACCCGCAACCGTTCACAACCCCGCCAGCGACAGCCCCATTTCGGGACTGTTGGCGGGATCATGCCGGACATTACTGCTCGGGAACGAGGATCTCGCGCTTGCCAACATGGTTCGCGCCGGACACAAGCCCCTCTTCTTCCATCTGCTCCACCAACCGCGCGGCCTTATTGTAGCCGATCGCAAGCTTGCGCTGGATGTAGGAGGTCGAGCATTTGCGGTCCTTGATGACGATGGCCACGGCCTGATCGTAGAGGGCGTCTTCGCCGTCGGTATTGCCACCGAGGCCCAGAACCATGTCGATATCGCTCGATTTCTCTTCGTCGGGCCCTTCGACCACTCCAGACATGTAGGAAGGCGGGCCAAAGGATTTCAGATGGTTGACGATCTCCTCAACCTCCTCGTCGCTGACGAAGGGGCCATGGACGCGCGTGATCTTTGAACCGCCTGCCATGTAGAGCATATCGCCCATACCCAGAAGCTGTTCGGCGCCCTGCTCGCCCAGAATGGTGCGGCTGTCGATCTTGGACGTGACCTGAAAAGAGATCCGGGTCGGGAAGTTGGCCTTGATCGTGCCAGTGATAACATCGACCGACGGACGCTGCGTTGCCATGATCAGGTGAATGCCCGACGCCCGCGCCATTTGCGCAAGGCGTTGAATGCAGGCTTCGATCTCCTTGCCGGCGACCATCATCAGGTCGGCCATCTCATCCACGATAACGACGATGTAGGGCATCGCCTCGGGCTGGAATTCTTCGGTCTCGAACACCGGTTCGCCGGTCTCGTCGTCAAAGCCGGTCTGGACCGTCCGCTTGAACATCTCGTTCTTGGACAGCGCATCCTTCACACGGCCGTTGTAGCCGTCGATGTTGCGCACGCCCATCTTGGACATCTTGCGGTAACGTTCTTCCATCTCGCCCACGACCCATTTCAGGGCGACGACGGCCTTCTTCGGGTCCGTCACGACAGGTGACAGGAGGTGCGGGATCCCGTCATAAACACTGAGTTCCAGCATCTTAGGGTCGATCATGATCAATCGGCATTCCTCGGGCGTCAGCTTGTAAAGCAGGCTGAGGATCATCGTGTTGATCGCCACGGATTTACCGGAACCGGTGGTTCCCGCGATCAGGAGGTGAGGCATCTTGGCAAGATTTGCGACAATCGCCTCACCGCCGATATCCTTGCCCAGTGCCAGTGGAAGCTTCTGGTTGCTATCTCCGAAATCGCGCGCGGCGAGGATCTCGCGCAGGACAACCATCTCGCGGCTCTCATTGGGCAGTTCGATCCCGATCACGGAACGACCCGGCACGGTAGAGACACGTGCTGAAAGGGCCGACATGGAGCGAGCGATATCATCTGCCAGCCCAATCACGCGGGAGGCTTTCAGACCCGGGGCCGGTTCCAGTTCATACATGGTCACGACAGGGCCCGGCCGAACCGAGACGATTTCGCCCTTCACGCCGTAATCGTCGAGCACCGCTTCAAGCATGCGTGCGTTTTCCTCCAGTGCCTCGTCGTTGAGGACATGGCGCTGGATCGTGACGGGATTGGTCAAAAGGTTCAGCGGCGGCAGTTCGAACTGCGGCTGGCTGCCGTCGAAATTCAGAGACGGCTGCGCCTCCTGGCGGGCCTGACGCGACTGCGGGGTAGATTTGCGTGTGGGATGCTGCACAACGGCCTTGGCCTCGGGCAACGGAACCTCGGTACGCGTCTGCTCGTAATTCGTCTCTACCAAGGGCTCATCAAGAACTTCGGTCTCGTCGAGCAGTTGGGTTTGGCCACGGGTCAAGGTCGGCTCCGCGCGCAGGCCGGCATGCTCCGGAGACGACGCGGGCAAGACGCCGGGGGCAATCCGATGACCGCGGTTCCGGATCACATCGGTGATTTTGGAGCGAATGCGGGTCTCGGAATCGACACCGCTGTAATCCTGAGCCGACTGCACATTACCTTCGAGCTGCGGTTCAGCGCGCCGCTTGAGCAGATTGGGCATACGGGCCAGAAGCCCAGGTTTCTTGGGCGATGCGATTTCGATTTCGGCTTGTGGCGCAGGCTCGGGTGAGATGACCACAGGGC
>JABDPP010000024.1 GCA_013042765.1 Litoreibacter sp. | reverse complement strand
TTCGAACAGGCGGTGCAGATACCACGCCTGATGCGCCCGGTGGAAGTTTCCAAGCCCGATATGAAGGATACCAGCAGTCAGGTTCGCCCGGTCATAGCCCGGGCCCGCAACGTTGGCTGGCAGATCGGTCAGGCTGCCGTCGCTCAATTTGATCATCCGGGACTCCCGCACGTCTTGCTCCATCAGCTCATCCAGTTGCCGCCGTCGACGTTGTAGGTCTGGGCGACGATGTAATCGGCCTCGTTCGTCGCAAGGAATATCGCCATCCCCGTCAGGTCAGACGCCCGGCCCATCCGGCCAAACGGAACGGCCTCTCCTACCTCTTTTTTCTTCTGGCCCGGCGGTTTGCCCTCGTATTTCGCGAAGAAGGCATCGACACCGTCCCAGTGCTCGCCATCCACCACGCCCGGCGCGATGGCGTTGACGTTGATGCCGTGGCGGATGAGGTTCAGCCCGGCCGATTGGGTCAGGCTGATCACCGCCGCCTTCGAGGCGCAATAAACCGCCACCAAGGACTCGCCCCGCCGCCCTGCCTGGCTGGCCATGTTGATGATTTTGCCGCCCTGCCCGCGTTCGATCATATGACCCGCGACCGCCTGCATGGTGAACAGAACGCCTCCCACGTTGATCGCGAAAACGCGGTCGTAGTCGGCGCGATCAATCTCGACGAGGGGTGCCGCGGTGAAAAGCGCGGCGTTGTTGATCAGGATATCGATCTGGCCAAGGTGCCCGACCGTATCAGCTACCGCCGCGTCGATGCTGTCTTGCCGGGTCACGTCCATTTCAACGGCGATCGCCGCCTCGCCCAGTTCCGCAGCCGAGGTGCGGGCGCGATCGATGTCGATATCTGCGATCGCGACCCGTGCGCCCTCGGCGACGTAGGCCTTGGCGAATTCCAGCCCAATGCCGCGCGCTGCGCCCGTGATCAGAGCGGTTTTGCCGTCCAGCCGTTTCATCCCAGGCGCAGGCCCTGTTCGTCGAAGCGATGCAGATGTGCCGGGTCCGGGGTCAGGAAGACCTTGGCGCCATATGACAGCTCCAGGTCGCCACCCGCCCGCACTGTCAGCGGATCGGGGAACGCGTCGCATTTGACGTGGAAGAACGTGTCAGACCCGAGATGCTCGGAGACACCGACCACGCCTTCCCAGTCGCCAGCCTCGTCCGAGATCGCGACGTGTTCAGGTCGGATGCCGACGGTGTGAGCGTCGTGTTTCGCCGCCTCGGGACCGGTCATCAGATTCATTTTCGGGCTGCCGATAAACCCCGCAACGAACGTGTTGCGCGGGGTCCGGTAAAGCTCCAGCGGACTGCCGACCTGCTCGATCACGCCGGCCTGCAAAACCACGATCTTGTCGGCCATGGTCATGGCTTCGACCTGGTCATGGGTCACATAGATCATTGTCGTCTCAAGCTTCTTGTGCAGCTCGGAGATTTCCATCCGCATTCCGACCCGCAGGGCGGCATCCAGGTTGGACAGTGGCTCGTCGAACAGGAATGCGGCCGGTTCACGCACAATGGCGCGGCCGATGGCGACACGCTGGCGCTGACCACCGGACAGCTGGCCGGGGCGCCGGTCGAGATAATCGGCGAGGTTAAGCACCTCTGCGGCGCCATTAACGCGGCGGTCGATCTCGGCCTTGTCCATCTTCGCCATTCGCAAGGGAAAGGCGATGTTCTTGCGCACGGACATGTGCGGGTAAAGCGCGTAGGACTGAAACACCATCGCCAGCCTCCGCTTGGCGGGCGGGATCGCAGTTGCATCTTCGCCGTCGATTATCACCTGCCCGCCCGAGACGTCCTCGAGCCCGGCGATCAGCCGCAGAAGTGTGGACTTGCCACATCCCGAGGGGCCGACGAAAACCACGAACTCCCCGTCCTCGATCTCAAGGTCCAGAGGGGGGATGACCTCGACATCGCCAAAACGTTTCGACACCTTGCTGAGTTGGATCTGTCCCATGTTTGTTTTCCTTATTTCACTGCGCCGAAGGTCAGGCCGCGGACGAGTTGCTTCTGGCTGAACCAGCCAAGGATGAGGATCGGCGCAATGGCCATGGTCGAGGCTGCGCTGAGTTTGGCGAAGAACAGGCCTTCCGGGCTCGAATAACTGGCGATGAAGGCCGTCAGCGGCGCCGCGCTGGCGGCAGTCAGGTTCAGTGTCCAGAAGGCTTCGTTCCAGGCGAGGATGAAGTTTAGAAGGATCGTCGAGGCGATGCCCGGAATCGCCATTGGCGTCAGCACATAAAGGATCTCTTCCTTCAGCGTGGCACCGTCCATCCGGGCCGCTTCGAGGATCTCACCGGGGATTTCCTTGAAATAGGTGTAGAGCATCCAGACGATGATCGGCAGATTGATCAGCATCAGAACCATAATCAGACCGATCCGCGTGTCGAGCAGGTTAAACTCCACGAAGATGAGCGAGATCGGATACAGCACGCCAACCGCCGGCAGCATCTTTGTCGACAGCATCCATAGCAGGATGTCCTTGGTTCGCCTGGAGGGCACGAAGGCCATCGACCACGCGGCCGGTACCGCCACGATGATACCCAGAAGGGTCGATCCCCCCGCTATGATTACCGAGTTCCACAAGAACCGCATGTAATCCGAGCGTTCCTGCACCACCGCGTAATTCTCCAGCGTCCAGTCGAAGAACAGGAACAACGGCGGATCGTTGATTGCCTGGGCCTCTGTCTTGAAGCTGGTGAGCACAGTCCAGAGGATCGGGAAGAAGATCAGCAGACCGACGGCCCAGGCCAGGCCAGTGGTCAGAATCTTGCGTTTTGTCGTGGTAGATCGAGCCATGATCGCCCCCTATGCGTCCAGGTTCTTGCCGACGATGCGCATCAGGAAGATGGCGACGATATTGGCAAGTATGATGGCGTAGACACCGCCGGCGGAGCCCAGCCCGATATTCTGACTGTCGATGACCCGCTGGAAGATAAGGTAGGTCAGGGTCCGGGTCCCGAAGGCGCCTCCGGTCGTGACGAAGATTTCGGCGAAGATCGACAGAAGAAAGATCGTCTGGATCAGGATGACAATGGTAATGGCGCGCGAAAGGTGCGGCAGCACGATATGCCAGAACCGCTTGAGCACCGGCGCACCATCCATCTCGGCGGCTTCGAGCTGTTCGCTATCGAGCGACTGGACTGCAGTCAAAAGGATCAGCGTCGCGAAAGGCAGCCATTGCCAGGACACAATCAGGATGATTGAGCTCAGGGAGGCATCCGAGAGCCACGAGACCGGCTCGGCCCCGAAAAAGCGCCAAAGGTGGGCAAGGATCCCGTTCACCGGGTCCATTAGCATGTTCTTCCACACCAGCGCCGAGACGGTCGGCATCACGAAGAAGGGGGCAATGACGAGGATGCGCACCACCCCCTGGCCCCAGATCGGCTGGTCCAGTAGCAACGCCAAAAGAACGCCCAGCACCACGGTGATCAACAGAACCCCGCCGACCATGATGAGCGTGGTCTGCACACTGGGCCAGAAGGAAGAGGATGAAAGGAAGCGTGTATAGTTGGCGAAGCCGACCCAGTCGAGGCCGCGATCAAGGCTGTCGCCCCGCATGGGCAGGTATTTCTTGAATGAAAAGAAGAGCGTTAGCGTCAGCGGGACAAGCATCCAGCCGAGAAGCAGAACTACCGCCGGTGTGAGCATCAGACGTGCTGCGGATCGTGAATGCTGGGTGGCCATGACACATCTCCTCCGTTGACGGCTGGTCGCCGCCTCTATCGATATCGGGAATTTGAGAGTTCGGTTAGGGTGGAGGGCGACGACAGGCCGCCCTCCGGTACTTTGCAATGGTCGCGCTTAGCGGTAGCCCGCAGCTTCCATTGCGTCGTTGGTCAGAGCCTGCGCTTTCGCGAGGGCTTCGTCGATGGACTGCTGACCGGCATACGCTGCCGAGAACTCTTGGCTGACTTCAGTTGCGATACCCGCAAACTCAGGGATGGCAACGAACTGGATGCCGACATAGGGAACCGGCTTGACTGTCGGGTTCGTCGGATCGGCCGCATTAATCGAGTCCAGCGTCATCTTTGCGAACGGCACCTTCTGGTACTCGGGGTTCGCATAGAGCGAGGTACGTGCACCCGGCGGTACGTTGGCCCAGCCTTCTTTCGCGGCGACCAGCTCGATGTAGTCCTTCGAGGTTGCCCACTCGATGAACGCCTTGGCGGCATCAAGTTTCTGGGTACCTGCCGGGATTGCCAGCGCCCAGGCCCAGAGCCAGTTGGAGCGCTTGCCCATGCCGGTATCAGGTGCCAGCGCGAAGCCGACCTTGTCCGCCACGGTCGAGTCGTTGGGGTTGGTCACGAAGGACGCTGCCACGGTGGCATCTATCCACATGCCGCACTTGCCCTGCTGGAAGAGCGACAGGTTCTCGTTGAAGCCGTTGGTGGCGTAGCCCGGAGGGCCCGATTCTGACATCATGCCGACGAAGAATTCGAGTGCGTTCTTCCACTCCGGCTGGTCGAACTGGGCGTTCCAGTCTTCATCGAACCAGCGTGCGCCGAACGAGTTCGCGGTGACGGTGATGAAAGCGCCGCCTTCACCCCAGCCGGCCTTGCCGCGCAGGCAGATGCCGTTGATCTCGTTGTCACGATCGGTCATCGCGGCGGCTGCCTCGCGAATGAACTCCCAGGTCGGGGCCTCGGGCATTTCTAGACCGGCCTTCTCCATCAGGTCGGTGCGGTACATGACCATCGAGCTTTCGCCATAAAACGGAGCGGCATAAAGCGTGCCGTCGTGCGAAAGACCGGCGGCCATGGCAGGCAGGAGGTCATCGACGTCGTATTCC
>JABDPP010000023.1 GCA_013042765.1 Litoreibacter sp. | reverse complement strand
GCCGAAAACCAGGCATTCCAGCAGTGAGTTGCTGGCCATGCGATTGGCTCCGTGCAATCCTGTGTATGCGGTTTCTCCGATCGCATAGAGCCCATCCAGATCGGTTCGTGCGTGGTGGTCGGTCTTGACCCCTCCACAGGTGTAATGTGCCGCGGGAACCACGGGGAGTGGCTGGTTGCGCATATCGAAACCCAGCTCCATGCAGCGCTCGTGGATCATCGGGAACAGCTTCTCGATCTCTTTGGCGGGCTTGTGGCTGATGTCGAGAAAGACCGAGTCGATACCCAGGCGTTTCATCTCATGGTCGATGGCGCGCGCGACGATATCGCGCGGCGCCAGTTCTGCACGTTTGTCGAATCGCTCCATAAAGCGCGAACCGTCGGGGAGGAGGAGTCTGCCGCCCTCGCCACGCACCGCCTCGCTAATCAGAAATGACTTGGCAGCCGGATGATAAAGACAGGTTGGGTGAAACTGATTGAATTCCATGTTGGCGACCCGGCAACCGGCACGCCAGGCCATGGCAATGCCGTCGCCCGTTGCCACATCGGGATTACTGGTGTATAGGTAGACCTTGCTGGCCCCTCCCGTAGCCAGAACGACACAGCGTGCCGCTACCGCAATGACCCGATCGGCGGGGATATCCAACAGATAGGCGCCGTGGCAGCGTCGTCGCAAACTGCCACCGTCCCGGTGTTCCACGCTTATCAGGTCGACCGCGAGGTGGTGTTCGAACACACGGATGTTCGGGTGCGCTTCGAGTTGTCCGATCAACGTGGTCTCGACCGCCTTGCCGGTTGCATCTGCGGCATGCACGACACGGCGGTGAGAATGTCCACCCTCGCGCGTCAGGTGATACCCGGAACTGCCAGTCTGCGGTGAACGGGTGAATTCGACCCCTTCCTCGAACAGCCAGCGGATATTGTCCGGCCCATGCTCGACCACCATGCGGACGACTTCCTCATCACACAGCCCGCCTCCGGCCTCCAGGGTGTCCTCGACATGTGAATCGACCGAGTCGCGCGCATCGAGGACAGCCGAAATCCCGCCTTGCGCATACAGGGTGTTACCCTCTTCCAGCTCACGTTTGGCCACCAGCCCGGTCCTGATATGGGCAGGAAGGCGAAGTGCCAGTCCAAGGCCGGCGGCTCCGCTGCCGATGATAAGGACGTCAAGGTTCAGGTCGGCTGTCTGGTTCATAACATTGATGGGCTCTTGTTCTGCCGCCATAATCGACGTTCAGGGGTTGCGGTAGGGCGTAGGCCCAATGCCCAGGACGCCGGTTCAGCCGCTGCCTGCCAGCCCGACGAACCCAAATACCGCTGGGGCAGAAATTTGTCCGCCTGGGCACCACAATACGGAAAAGATGCTCCGATCTCCGAAAATTACCTGGAATCTCGAACTTTGGCCATCAGGATTGGTCAATACGCATGAGGTGTGCCCGCACACCTCGGGTTCGGCTGGGACGCGCTGACCATGGGCTCTGACAGGGAAGCGGATCAGGTGCTCGTGGAACGGGTCCAGCGGGGGGACAAAAAAGCCTTTGACCTGCTTGTGCTCAAGTATCAGCACAAGGTGGCGAATTTGATATCCCGCTATGTCCGCGATCAGGCCGAGGTGCTCGATGTGACCCAGGAGGCTTTTATCAAGGCCTACAGGGCATTGTCGAATTTTCGTGGTGACAGCGCTTTCTACACCTGGCTGTATCGGATAGCGATCAACACGGCAAAGAACCACCTGGCCGCGCAGTCACGCCGGCCGCCCGGGGATGACATCGAGGCCGACACTGCGGAGCAGATGGATTTGGGGGGGCGGCTCAAGGAGACCGGCACGCCGGAACGGATGGCTCTGCAGCGCGAAATTGCGCAGACGATTCAGGCAGCCCTGGACGAACTGCCGGATGATCTGAGGACTGCGATTATGCTGCGGGAATTGGAAGGGCTGACCTACGAAGAGATCGCACAGGCGATGGACTGCCCGATCGGCACAGTGCGCTCGAGAATATTCCGTGCGCGTGAGGCCATAGATGTAAAACTCAAGCCGCTGATGGTGCCTTGAAACATGAGAGAATCCTGCGGATGAACCACAAGACTACAGATCTGACCTCGGCGCTGCTGGACGGTGAGCTCGATCCGGATACCGAACAGCGGGCGATAACGGCGCTGTTGGACTCCGGCCCGGATGAAGTCGACCGCCTTGCCC
>JABDPP010000021.1 GCA_013042765.1 Litoreibacter sp. | reverse complement strand
CCGGCGCGATCCGATCCAGGCCTTCTTCCACCAATGTCTGGCGCGGAAAATCCTTCGCGTTGAACGTGACGATCTTGTCGGCCGACCCGGCGATACCCGCCGCAAGCACATGGATGTCATTGGGATCCGGCAGCCAGAGCCGTGCGGTATCCCCTGCACGCGGTATGATCACCGCATCCGGCCAGTCGGCGCGCAGCAGGGCGATCTCACCCCGGGCCTGCACCTCGCCTGTCGGACCAAGCTTGCGCGCCGCGCGGGCCCATTCCTCCAGAATGCGCTCGGACCAAAGCGGCGTGAACAGGTCATTCTTCGCCGTTCCCATCAGAATCTCACGAAGCACCGTGGGGTAAAGCACGCAGGCATCGAGCAGAAGTCGCATCAATCCAGCCTGAAAAAAAGCGCTTTGAGATAGCCGCTTTCGGCCAGTTGCGGATGCATCGGATGGTCGGGCCCCGCCTCGCCGGTGTGTAAAAGTTGCGCCTGACGACCTGCCTTGCCGATGCCGCGCAGGCAGGCCTGACGAAACTTAGCAAGATCCGCGGCGTGAGAGCAGGAGCACAGAACCAAGTAGCCACCCGGCACGGTCAGGTTGCTTGCCATCAGCGCAACGCGCTCATAGGCCCGAAGCCCGTTCTGCAGCGCCTTCTTATTGGGCGCGAAAGCAGGTGGATCGGCGATCACGAGATCAAAAAGCTCTACTTCGTCGGTCAGGGCCTCCATCACCTTGAACGCATCGCCCTTGCGGGTGGCAAAGCGGTCCGCAAAGCCCGACGCCGCTGCCCCCTGCTCGGCCAACTCGAGAGCTGAGGCAGACCCATCAACAGCAATCGCGGTCGCAGCCCCGCCCGCAAGAGCGGCAAGCGAAAACCCTCCCACATGGGAGAATACATCGAGGACAGAACCACCTTCTGCCAGCCGCGCCGCGAAAGCGTGATTGGGCCGCTGGTCAAAGAACAACCCGGTTTTCTGCCCCCCCATGACGTCGGCCATATACGTCGCCCCGTTCATCGGGACGGGGACCGGGCCTTCGACACCGCCGGACAGCACAGCGCTGGCATCGTCGAGCCCTTCGAGCACCCGGGCCCGGCCCGACGCGCTCTTGATTACCGTTTCAACCCCTGTCGCGGAGCGCAAGGCCGCCACCAGGGGCTCCAGCAGTACCTCTGCCCAGCCCGCATTGGGTTGAACCACGGCGACGTCCCCGAAGCGGTCGACCACGACACCGGGCAGGCCGTCGGCCTCGGCATGGATCAACCGGTAAAAGGGGGCATCAAAGAGCCGACTACGAAGCTCCAGCGCACGGGAAAAGCGGGCCGCGAACCAGTTCTGGTCGATCCGCGCTTCACAATTGCGCTCGAGCATCCGAAGCATGATCTTGGAATTTGGATTAACCGCAACCAACCCGAGATCCTGCCGCGCATTGTCCTGCAGCAACGCAATAGTGCCCGGAGCAAGCTTACGGGTGCGCCTGTCGGCCACGACCTCATCGGCATAGACCCAAGGCGCGCCGTAACGCACGGAGGCGGCGTTTGCCTTGGGTTTCAGGCGAATAATTGGATACTCTGGCAAATCCATGCAGGGGCTATAGGCGGTTTTGCCTCAAGGCGAAAGTGGCCTCAGCTCTCTTCGGTCTCGACCGTCTGAGCAGCAGCGTCGTCCATCTCTTCGGGGAGATCGAAGATCCCATCACCCGGAAGCTCAATCCGCATAAATTCTGTCAGATGTCTGCGGATACGCACCTTCTGCGTCTCTCCACGCTGGTCGGCCTTGATCGCATCCGCCCCGCCAAATGCATTCAGGCTTGCGTCCATTGGGAGCGGACCGACTATCTGTAATCCAGTCTCGGCATCGAACACACTGAGATTAAACTCGATATTATGCACGCCGCCGATGGCCGCGCGGGCACGCTCCGTCACACTGTGAAATCGCGTAACGGCCAGTTCCATATAGACATCCTGTCCGCCCCTAAGATGCACCAGCCCATCGATGACGGCTTCTTGCATCAGTGTGGCCACCTGCTGGCGCCGATCACCGGGTGGATCGCCGCGCCAAACAATATCGGAAAGGGGGTAATATCGATCCGCTTCGGAAACCGTCAGCTCCGCTGGAACATCGATCCGCACGGAGGACACCGTCCAGTCCGCAGCTGCAGTGCCTACGTACACCGGAACAAACTTGGCCACTGGCGGTCCATCAGATGTCGGTTGCTCGACAAAACTACATGCCGCCAAAGCGGTCAAAACTGCGGAGAGAGCTGCGATTAAACTGAATTTCATCGCCCCGACGTCATTCCTCGCGAGAAGCAACCTTCCGCATTGGTATCATACGAAAAGGAGGCGGAGAAATGATTTCCCGCCTCCCGATCTTGTCGCCTGTATTTCTTGAGTAACCGTTGCCTTTAGGCATGTTTTCCGCGCGGGGCGGTCAGGGCGGCGTAGCTGCCTGCGATCCATTTGCGTGCCGCGACAAGCATGTCACGCATAGCTTCGGCGCGCATTTCGTGGGCGCGGCGCTCGATTGCAAGGTAATCCACATCGGTCGTTTTCAGATTGATCTGGTTGTAAGACATTTCAACGTCCTTTCGTGTATCTGTTCAGTGTCTTTGTGTTTCTGCACTCATAGTTAGGAGCCAGGCCGCCAGCGCACATCCCATAAATCCGAGAAACCGTCATGCGCTGAACGCATAGCTGGCCCAAAAGGCCCTTAAATTAAAGGTTTTTTGAGGCCGAGATCGGGGAAGCCGCAGCACGTCTTCGCAGACCCCTCGCCAGATCCCAACCGGGTGCTACCATATCGCCATGGTTCTGGAATTTCGCAAACAAGGCATTTATTGCCCTGCCGGGGATTTCTTTATCGACCCCTGGCGGCCGGTGGAACGCGCGCTGATCACCCACGGTCATGCGGATCACGCCCGCCGGGGCCATAAATCCTACCTCGCCACAGAAGCGGCGGCCCCCGTAATGCGGCACAGGCTTGGCGATATCGCGCTTGAGACTACCGGCTTCGGTGCAAAACTTCGCATTGGCGATGCGCAAGTCTCTTTTCACCCGGCTGGCCATGTTCCGGGCTCGGCCCAGATCCGCGTCGAGGTGGCCGGCGAGATATGGGTCGTCTCCGGCGATTACAAGATCACGAGGGACGGCTTGAGCGAGCCTTTTGAACCCGTGCCGTGCCACAGCTTCATCACGGAATGCACTTTCGGG
>JABDPP010000011.1 GCA_013042765.1 Litoreibacter sp. | reverse complement strand
CAGAAGCGCCGCCGCCCCGGAAAAGGCGTAAACCCATGGTGAAACACGGAAAATCAGGAACGGAAAAGTGAAGAAATCGGCATAGAGCCGTGCCAGACCATGCGCCAGCCAGCTGCCCGCCACCCAGCCTATCACGATGCCGCAAACCGCCACCAGCCCGGCCAGCATCAGGTAATGGAGGCAGACCTCGAAGTTCGAATAACCGATCGCCTTAAGCAGCCCGATCTGGTTGCGCTCCAGCGCCACGATCCGCCCCATGACCATGCTCACCAGAAAGGCCGAGACCACGAAAAAGACCGGCGGCAGGATCAAGGCGGTTGAGCGCAGCTGAAGCGTCTCGGCTTCCAGAAAACTGTCGGATTGCTGTTGCGAGCGATCATGCGCCCCAAGCCCGCCAAACGGCTTGAGCAGCGCATCGACCCGCTCGATCACCAGTTCGCTATTGGCCCCGGCCGAGAGCTTCAGCGACAAGTCGTTGAAAGCACCGGTCATGTCGAACGCCGCAGCCGCGGCCCGGTTCGACATCCACAGGATCCCGAACCCCTCGTCGTCGGGCATCAGCGCGCCGGGGCCGATGGTGTAGATGAACTCCGGCGACAGCGCGGTTCCGGTAATCGTCAGGGGGCGCTTCTGTCCGTTCAGATTGGCATGAAACACGTCGCCCGGCTCAAACCCATGGGCCTGTGCGAAGGGCTCGTTGACCATCACCTCATCGGTGACCTCGGGCGACGGATAACGACCCTTGCGCAACAGCGGCACATTCAGCAGCGGTGCGTCCTGCTCGGGCAGCGACAGGATCCGGCCGATCGCGGATTCGACGCGCCCTTCGATATCGAGGATCGCGATGCCGGAGACCCGTGCCTCCACCGCCCAGACGCCGGGGATCGCCGCGATCTCGGGCAACAGGCTCTCAGGCACCCGCCGCGCGCTGGCAAACACATCGGCAAACCGGTTGCGCTCGTAATAGGCTTTGCGCGTATCATCGAGCGCGCGGTACATCCCCAGCGAGGTCAGAAGGATCGCAACCCCGCAGGCCAACACCATCGCAATCGCGAGAGCTTGGACCCACAGACGTTTGAAATCGCGCCATAATTTCTTATCGATCGCCTGCATCGCCATCACCACGCAATCTCGTGCGGGGCGAGGCGTGCTTCGTTCTCGACGCTGCGCACGATCCGGCCATCCTGAAAATAAAGCACCCGGTGCGCCATGTTGCGGATTTCCGCGTTATGGGTGATCACCACGGTCGTGGTGCCAAACCGGTCGTTAATGTCGCGCAACGCCTCCAGAACCTGAATGCCAGTGGCACTGTCCAGCGCCCCGGTGGGCTCATCGCACAGCAATATCTCCGGGCGTTTGGCAATAGCACGGGCAATCGCCACGCGCTGCTGCTCGCCGCCCGACAACTCGGCGGGAAAATGGTCCATCCGGTGGCCCAAACCCACAAGCTCCAGCGCTTCGGCAGCCGGCATCGGGTTGGGCGAAACGTCGGTGACCAGCTGGACATTCTCCCGCGCGGTCAGGCTCGGCACGAGATTGTAGAATTGGAACACGAACCCCACATGGTCGCGCCGATAGCGCGTCAGGGCCCGGTCGCGCAGGTTGGTCAGCTCCATGTCGCGAAACCACACCCGCCCCTCGGTCACATGGTCCAGCCCGCCCAAAATGTTGAGCAGCGTGGACTTGCCGCTTCCCGAAGGCCCCAGCAGAACCGCCAGCTCACCCGCGTAAAGCTCCAGATCAACGCCAGCCAGCGCATAAACCTTCACCTCGCCGGTATCATACACCTTCGTTACGTCCTTGGTTCTGAAAACCACGTCTGGCACGGGACTGCTCCTCCGCCCACAATTAGGGCGTGAATCTGCCCTTTTGCCTTGATCTATCTCAACCAAAGCCAATCAGGCCGAAGCCGGCGAATCCTTGATGACTTTCTCCAAGTCGGCTCGAAATTCGGCCAGTCGGCGGGTCATCTCATCGGTGTTTTCCAGCTTGTTGGGCAGCCACATCAAGGCTGAGAGCCCTCGCCCCAGCCGTGCTTCGGTGGCCTTGACGGCTGCGTCAGGCGGCGCCATCCCGCCACAGGTCACAAACAGGCCCAGCGCCTGCGGCAGATCCGGCTGCGCCTCGAGAAAGGCCGTCACCGGCGCCGCGAGTTTTCCGCCCCAAATGGGGCCGCCCACCACCAGGCAGCGGTATTTGGACAGCTGTTCGACATTGCAGCGCACCTCCGGCAGATTGCCCCGGATAGCATCATAGGCCGCCCGCAAGACGCCAAAGACGGGCCACCGGTAACGCTCTGTTCTTATGAGAAAAATATCCGCCCCCAGAAGATCCGCCACCTGCCGTGCCAGACGTTGCGAATGCCCGCCCAGCGAATAGACCACCACCACGTTGTCCCGGGCCTTGAGCGCCCCGGATTTGACGAAACCGGGTCGAACGGCGCTGGGATCTGTGGACACGGATCTTTCCCCTTCATCTGCACGAAAAAGCCTGCGGTCACTTTGCCTCAAGGCGCGTTCAAAAGGCTTGAGCAAAATCAATTCTCTCTGCGCGCCGCGGTGTAATCTCGATGAACGTCAAGAGAACGTGAGCCATAAAGAGATAATGTGCCATGTTGAACCCAACCCCCTGGAAAAATCACTTCCCGGGTCTCACCAGCATCCCCGATCTGACCGGGATGGGACTGGAGGGACGTACGAAAACGGTGCAGATCCCATCCGAGACGGTGGTTTTCGCCCCAAATAAAACGCCGCGGAACCTGCTTGTGCTGGTCTCGGGCTTATTGCGCGTCCAAAAGGGCGACGCCACGGGCCGCAGGCCGGTGATGTACCGGGTCCGCGCGGGCGACGGCTGCCTGCTGACAACCGCCTGCCTGCTGGGCTTTCCCGAACCCTCGCTCAAAGGCGTCGCCGAGACCGAGCTGGAGGCGCTCGCGATCCCACGCCCGGTCTTCGACGACCTGATGGGCAGCTGCCCGCGGTTCCGGGCGATGGTGTTTCGGGCCTACTCGGCACGGATCGCAGACCTCCAGGACTTCGTCGAGGATCTGGCCTTCAACAACGCCGATGTGCGTCTGGCCCGAAAGCTTCTGGATTTGCAGGAGAACGACCACATGGCCCACGCCAGCACCGAGGCACTGGCCGCAGCAACCCGGACGCAGCGCGAGGTCGTCGTCCACCTTCTGGAGGAGTTCCAGCGCCGCGGCTATATCCGGCACGAAGACGGACGGATCCGGATCGACCGCCCCATGCCGCTGCGTTTGCTGGCGGAAACGCCATCGGGTCCCGCAAGACGCCTTTCATAGATCCCGCTGCGATTTGCCGGAAAAGGAGGAATGAACATGAGACGGAATATGGGCCGAACCGACCGGATCCTGCGCCTGATCGCCGGGATCGTCCTGTTTACCGCACCCCTGATCAACTTCATGGGGGTCTGGGGAGAAGCCCTCCCCGCGCTTTTCGTCATGGGGATCGGAGCGATTTTCGGGCTGACCGCGATTTTCGGCATTTGTCCGCTCTACAGCTTGTTCGGATGGTCAACACGCTCAACGGGGTAGGCACGCCCCAGAAGACCGGATGACAGCCACCCAGTCCTGTGCCACGATCAAATCAAGGCGACGACCCATCCCGGCGCATGAAGTTGAAGGAGTAAACAAGATGGAACCCAAAAAGCTGTCCGAGGAATTCTCGGCCTGCGCGCAACTTTCCACCGACGAGATGCCCATGGTCCACGCCCTTGGCTACAAGACGGTGCTGTGCAATCGCCCGGACGGAGAGGAAATCTCCCAGCAGCTTTTCGAAGCCATCGAAACCGCCGCTAAAAATGCCGGCTTGACCGTGCATTACCTGCCGGTGGTCTCCGGCGGCCCGACAGCGGAAGAGATCGAGGCATTCCGCAATGCCTATGACAGCCTGCCGAAACCGATCCTGGCCTATTGCCGTTCCGGCGGGCGCAGCACCAAGCTCTACGAAGCCATGAAGCAGATGGAGAGCGATGCCGGGTGAGCTCGACGGCCGCCCGCGACCGGGCACAAAACCGCGCATCTCGTTTCATGACCTGTTGCACCCGGAAAAACGCTTGAGCCCCAGACCGCCGCCATGCTTGAGTGCGGCCATGTCCTTGCACCACTTCCAGAAAAG
>JABDPP010000007.1 GCA_013042765.1 Litoreibacter sp. | reverse complement strand
AAGAAGGTGAGCACGCTTGCGCCCAGAAGGCCGCCGAAGAGCGAGGAGGCGAAGGCGGCCGACAATGCGCGCGCAGCTTCGCCCTTTTTTGCAAGCGGGAAGCCATCGAGCACCGTGGCCTGACTTGCGGAAGATCCGGGTATGCCCATGAGGACCGATGCGAATGTGTCAGAGGTCGGGATCACCGCGATCAGACCGACCATCAACGCGAGGCCCGATACCGGGTCCATGCCGAACATGAAGGGCAGCACCAGAGACAGGCCGGCAATCCCGCCAAGACCCGGAAAGACGCCCACGGAGAGCCCAAGAAGGACCCCGAGGATAAGGAACATGATTTGTTGGGGTTGAAGGATCAGCGCGAATGCGTCTCCCAGCGCCGGAAGCGCGGTCGCTAACAGGTCCATGGCTGGTGTCCCTCGGTATTTCTCGTGTGGTGGTCCCCCCGCGCCGGCGGCGCGAGGGGAAAAGGTATCTGGCTTACTTCAGTGATACGCCGTAGCGCTCGCTCAGCCAGTTTTGCACGAAGCTCTTCGCAGCCGGTGCAACCTGAGTGCCCAGCTTAAGGGTGTTCTGGGCTTCTGCGCCGGTCATCTGCGGGTAGATGCCGAGGCGTGCGGCAGACAGCTCCGCAAAGTCGGGGCGGGCATGAATCGCCTTGAAAGCCGCATCATAGGTCACGATCGCGTCGTTCGAAGCGCCATTGGGCAGGAACACCATCTTCTGGGCCGGGAAGCCCGCGATGAAGAAGGCTTTCCAGGCTTCCCACTTGTCGCCGCTGGGTTCGCAGGCGGGGGTCGCTTCACAAACTTCTTTGAAGGTCGGCATGTCCGGGAAAGTGGGGTCGCGGATGATGTTGCCTTCGCCGTCCAGCGTGCCCCATGCCATCATCGGCACAGCAAGGCCTTCCTCGACCAGCGGAGCCACGGCCTTCAGGAAGGCGGGGGAGGTCTGGTAGTCGATATTGGCTTCGCCACGCTCAAACATCAGGCGGCCGTCACCGCGACCCTTGATGCCGAATACGGGCTCGACGCTGAGGCCCAGCATTTCCCATGCCAGGTTTGCAACGAGGTCAAGACGTGTGGCGCCCTGCGAGCCCCAGATGAAATCGGTGTCCTGAAGCGGTGTCGCGTCCATACCGTCCATTTTCGCGGCCAGATCAGGCGGCAGGTAGGACACGCCGCCGGTGCCGGAGGCAAGGACCACGTTCCAGTCGTTATACTCATATTTCACGCGCGGATCGCCCAGAAGATAGGGGAACTGCGTAGAGCCCGACGAGCCGAAGATCAGTGTGCCGTCGTTGTAGCTTTGCTCTTGGAACCAGTTCGCGCCCTTGGTGGAGCCTGCACCCGGCATGTACTTCACGACCACGGTGGGGTTGCCCGGCAGGGCTTCGCTCAGCAGCGGTGCGTAGAAGTTCGCCCATTTTGCGGAGCCTCCGGATTCCGAGAACGGAATGATGAACTCAACCGTTTTGTCGGTGAGATCGATGCCGTGGCCGCCGGCGGTGGCCGGTGCGGCGAAGCCTAGTGCGCTCAGACCCGCGGCGGCAAGGCCCCAGACTGCAGAACGCGTGTGTTTCGTTTTGGTTGTCATGATCATCCTCCCTGATGATATTTTCACGAAGATATTGGCAGCTTCACCACGTTTGTCCCGTTTCAGGCTGGTGCCATTAAAAACAGGGCCGAGGCTGCCCCTTATTCTCCCGGAGACGACCCTTGCACAGGTTTCCCCGTCGCTTCAATTGTAATTGTTCGTTATTTCCCGGGAATCTGGTGCGCGATGGCAGGGCGCTCAGCGTCCGGCCGCGTAGGCCTGCATCAGGCGCGGGGTCGCGGCAGCGCGCAGCAGACCGCTCGGCTCGCGTCTGGCTGCTGTCAGTCGGCCGATGGCCCAAGGCTCGGATGGGTCGACCACGTGACCCTTTTTGCGCAGCGTCTCCAGAACCTCAGTCCCAAAGGAGGGTTCGATCATCAGGTAGCCCTCATTGACCTCGCGGGGGTAGAAGGAAGACTGGAAATGGCCGGTGTGAAACAGCGGTGCGTCGATGGCTTGCTGCAGGTTGAGCCCATAATGGACATGGCGCAGGAAGAAGATCAGCTGCCACTGGTCCTGCTGGTCGCCGCCCGGCGTGCCGAACGGCATGTTCGGTATCCCGCCCAGCCCCGCCATCGAGGGCGAGAGCGTGGTGCGCGGGCGCCGGCCTGGCGCGAGCGAGGTTGGCAGGCCTTCGGTGAGCCAGAACATCTGGGCGCGGCTGTTGAGTGACATGCCCAGTCCGGGGATGACCGGAGAGGACTGTAGCCAGCCTCCCGAGGGCGTCGCTGAGACCATGTTACCCCAGCGGTCGATTACATCGAGATGAACTGTATCGCCTTTCTTTTCCGTCGGGTGGTCGGCAATGTAGCCGCTCAGACCTTGCGCGCGGCTGATGGCGGCATCGGCCCAGTCCTCGAACCCGGCGATGCGGCCCGGGCGGTGCGCGACAGAGGCGTCGGGTCCCAGACGCGCGCGGCGCTGGCTTGCATGTTCCCGCGACAGAAGCTGTTCCACCGGAATTTCTGTGTGGCTGGGGTCGCCATAGTAAGCCTCGCGATCTGCCAGCGACAGTTTCATGGTTTCCGTGACGAGGTGGACGAACTCGGCGCCAGTCGGATCGAGTTCACCGATATCGGTGCCTTCGAGGATGCGCAGAGACTGCAAAAGCGTCGGGCCTTGGGTCCAGGCGCCGCATTTCCAAACCGTCCAGTCGCCGTAATCGACGCTGAGCGGCGTCTCGTAGCTGGACTTCCAATTGGCCATGTCGTCACCGGTCAGAACACCCTTGCGGCGTTCGCCCGCGGCATCCATCACGCAGGCATCTTTCAGATAGGTATCGACGGCCTCGGCAATGAAGCCTTTGTAGAACGCATCCCGGGCTGCATCGATCTGGGCGGTGCGACCCTTGGCGCTTTCGGCCTCGTCAAGCAGGCGCCGCCACGTCTTGGCGAGCACGGGGTTGCAGAACAGCGCCCCGGCCTCCGGCACTTGGCCTCCGGGCAGCCAGATCTCGGCGGAGGTGGGCCATTCGGTGCGGAAGAACTCGGCCAGATCGGCGATCGTTGCGGCGACCCGCGGCAACATCGGATGACCGTGCTCGGCGTAGTAGATCGCGGGCTCCAGCACGTCGCGGATGGTCATGGTTCCGTGGTCGCGCAGCATAAGCATCCACGCACCGAACGCGCCGGGCACCACTGTGGCCAGAAGGCCTGAGCCGGGGATCAGGTCCAGCCCAGCGTCGCGGTAACGTTCGATCGTGGCGCCCGCCGGTGTCACGCCTTGGCCGCAGATCACGGTCGGGGCCTCGGCCCCCGCAGGGCAGATGAGCGCGGGCATGTCACCCATCGGGCCGTTCAGATGCGGTTCAACAATGTGAAGCGTGAAGCCCATGGCAACGGCGGCGTCAAACGCGTTGCCGCCCCGTTCGAGTATGCCCATGCCGACTGCTGTTGCGATCCAGTGGGTGGAGGTTGCGACACCGAAGGAGCCCTGAATTTCGGGGCGCGTGGTAAAACTCATGGTCAGCTCTCGGTTTGGCGTTTGTCTCGAATCTCGCAGAGGTATCTAGCGCGGCGGGGCGTTCTGGTCACGTTTCTGCCGGATCTGTATCGCCTTGGCCACGATCGGCGCGCCCGTGATCACCAATGTGACCCGCACAAGATGGTGCGCGATCACGAAGCCAAGATCCGCCCCGGCAACGATGGCCAGAACCGTCATTTCCGCCTGTCCGCCGGGGGCGAAGGCGAGAAATCCCTCCACCGAGCCGGCGAGACCAAGCAGGACCACGATCTCGGTGAAGATGGCGGCGAGGGCCGCAAGGATGAAGACAAACACGATCCCTGCGAGCACATCCTTGCGCAGTTCTGCCAGCGTCACGCCGACATAGCCCACGCCGATCCCGATGCCTATGAAGTACTGCGCGGTCAGGATCGCCTCGGAGGGCGGGCGGAAATGGATGAAGCCCGACAGTGACAGGATCGCGGTGAGGATCAGGGGGCCGATGATGGAGG
>JABDPP010000002.1 GCA_013042765.1 Litoreibacter sp. | reverse complement strand
GCCGACACCCCCGCCAATGCCGAGTTCATCGCCGCATGGAAGGCTTTTGCTGGTGAAGATCGCGTGACCAACGACCCGATGGAAGCTCACTATATCGGTTTTAACATGTGGGTGAACGCAGCAACGCAAGCCGAGACCACAGACGTAGACGCCGTGCGCACCGCCATGTACGGGCAGGAATTCCCGAACCTGACCGGCGGCACCGCCGTGATGCTGCCCAACCATCACCTGGCCAAGCCGGTTCTGATTGGCGAAATCACCGCCGATGGCCAGTTTGACATCATCTCGCAGACCTCCGAAGTGCCGGGCGACGCCTGGACCGACTTCCTGCCGGAAAGCGCTGTGCTGACCTCCGACTGGAAAGATCTCGGCTGCGGTATGTACAACACCCAGACCAAGACCTGCGTGCAGTTGACCTCGAACTACTAAGCGAGGCTCGGCCCGGGCGCGTGGAGATCCTCCTCCCCGCGCGCCCGGGACAAAACCATCCCCTCCCGTTTTTCATGACCGCGTTCTGACTGCCGAAAGCCCCCCATGCGCCGCCTTGCCCTTGCCTTGATCCTGATGCTCGGCTTCCTCGCGCCCGGGCAGGCCGTTCAGGCACAAGAGCTTCAGGCCCTCCTCCAGACCCATGCCGGTGAGATCGCCAAGCCTTCGCGCAAACGCGTGGGCGCTGTGCTGGAAGACCTCGTCGCGTCGGGTCTGCCCGGCATGCCGGTCTTCCTGGAGCGCTGGCGCGACAAGGGCGTGTGGCGCAACAAGGAGAGCGGGCTTTTCTTCTTCGCTGAAGCCGCAGGCGACACGCTGACGCTGAACGATGTCGATACCGGGGCCGGGAGCACCGGTCCGAAATCCGAATTCGCCCAGCTCAAACCCAATGGCGGCGTGCGCCGCGTAATCGGCACAGCGCTTGTCGAGTTCCAGCTCAGCGATCCCGACCTCACGCGCCGGACCTCCGCTGTGGCCTCGATCGCCCGCAGACCGGAAGCCTCCCAGCTTGGTCCGCTCGTGGCCTCCATTGAAGGCGAGGCGGATCCGGATCTGAAGGCCCGCAAGATCCAGCTTGCCAATTTCCTCTCGGCGCGGTTTGCCGACACTCTCGAGGCACGCATTGAGGCGATCGAGAGCCTGTCGAACGATACCTCGGTCGAGGCACGCAGCGTTCTCAACCTGATCCTGACCACTAAAGCCGGCGTGGCCGTGACAGCTCCGGACGGCAATATGGCGCGGCTTCTCGATCCGGGAGCAGACCCGGACGTGTTTTACGCGCAGCTTGTCGACGCAGACCTGGCGCCGCCCCGCACCCCACCGCAGGCAATCCGCGCAGCCCTTGAGGCCAATATCGACGCGGGACGTGTGGCCGGCATACCGGTGGCACAGCTGAACACCAACGTGACCCGGCAAAAGGCTTACGCCAAGCTCGCCGAGGCCGGGCTTGCCCCGCCGCTTGTGACCGTGGCCGACCGGGATGCGGCGCTGGCCGCGCATGTCTTTTTCGAACTTTATGACGAGCGAAACCCGGCGATCACGCAAGCTGCGGAAGCTGCGCTTTCAACTGTCGAACAAAGTGTGGCATTTGCCCAGACCGTCGATCTGGCGCTCGATGGCCTCTCGCTGGCCTCGATCTACTTTCTCGCCGCGATTGGTCTGGCCATCACCTTCGGGGTGATGGGCGTCATCAATATGGCCCATGGCGAGTTCATCATGATGGGTGCCTATACCGGCTACGTGGTGCAGCTGTTCATCCCCGATTACACGGTCTCGATTCTCGTGGCGCTGCCGATTGCCTTCGCGCTGACCTTCGGGGCAGGGGTGACGATGGAGCGGCTGGTGATCCGCCACCTCTATCACCGCCCGCTGGAAACCCTGCTGGCCACGTTCGGTATCTCCATCGCGCTCCAGCAGCTGGCCAAGAACATCTTCGGCACCCAGGCCCGTCCACTGACTTCGCCCGGGTGGCTTGACGGGGCGTGGGTGATCTCCGACGTGATCCAGATCAGTTATATCCGCATCGCGATCTTCGTACTGGCCCTGATCTTCCTGGCACTGATCCTCTACGTGCTCAAACGCACCCGGCTCGGCCTCGAAGTGCGCGCCGTCACCCAAAACCCGGGCATGGCCGCCAGCATGGGCATCAACCCCGACCGCATCAACATGCTGACTTTCGGCTTCGGCTCGGGCATCGCGGGCATCGCGGGCGTGGCGATCGGGCTCTACGCGAAGGTGACCTCGGAAATGGGCGCCGACTATATCGTCCAGAGCTTCATGACCGTGGTCGTGGGCGGCGTCGGCAATGTCTGGGGCACGTTGGCGGGCGCGTCGATGATCGGCTTCCTGCAAAAGGGGATCGAGTGGCTGAACCCCTCCAACACGCTGGCCGCGCAGACCTACATGATCCTCTTCATCATCCTTTTCATCCAATTCCGGCCAAAGGGCATCGTCGTGCTCAAGGGCCGGGCGGCGGCGGACTGAGCCATGGGCAAATCCTTTCTCGTGCAAAACCCCTCCGTGCTCTGGTTCCTTGCGGCGCTGGGCCTCTTCACCATCGGCGTCACCTTGCTGTCGGAGGCCACGGGCGTCGGGCTTGTCTCCACCTCTTTCGTCAAGACGCTGGGCAAAACACTGTGCCTCTGCCTCATCGCCATCGCGATGGACGTTGTCTGGGGGTATTGCGGAATTCTCTCGCTGGGCCATTTCGCGTTTTTCGGCATTGGCGGCTACGCGGTCGGCATGTGGCTGATGTATGCCCGCACCGAGGCGATCGTGGTGGGCAACATGGCCAGCCAGACTATCCCGCCGACATCGCAGGAGATCTCCGACGCCATCGGCAACCAGATTTTCGGCGTGGTCGGCAGCTCCGAGTTCCCGCTGGTCTGGACCTTTGCCGACAGCCTTTTCCTGCAACTCGCGATGGTTGTCCTGATCCCGGGCCTGCTGGCGCTGGTCTTCGGCTGGCTGGCCTTCCGCTCGCGCGTCACCGGCGTCTACCTGTCGATCCTGACGCAGGCGATGACGCTGGCGCTCTCGCTCTACCTGTTCCAGAACGACAGCGGGTTGCGTGGCAATAATGGCCTGTCGGGCCTGCAGAACATCCCCGGGTTCGAGACCACGCCGCAGTCCACCATCTCGATCGTGTTCTTCCTCGCCTCGGCTCTGGCACTGGCGCTGGGCTACGTGTTCTTCGCCTGGGTCGTCTCCGGTAAGATGGGCGGCGTGATCAAGGGGATCCGCGACAACGAGGCCCGCGTGCGCTTCCTGGGCTACCATGTGGAAAGCTACAAGCTCTTCATCTTCACCATCACGGCGGTGGTCTCCGGTATCGCGGGCGCGCTCTATTACCCGCAGGCGGGCATCATCAATCCCGGCGAGATTGCCCCGATCGCCTCGATCTACCTCGCGGTCTGGGTCGCCATCGGTGGGCGCGGGCGGCTCTACGGCGCGGTGATCGGCGCTGCGTTTGTCTCGCTCCTGTCGAGCTGGTTCACCGGCGGCGGCGCCCCGGCGATCAATCTGGGTTTCTACACGGTGCAATGGACCGACTGGTGGCTGGTGCTGCTGGGCCTCTCCTTCGTCACCGTGACGCTGTTCTTCCCGAAAGGCATCGGCGGGCTCTTCGACTACCTCGTGAGGAAACAGCCATGAGCGCGCTTCTCGAGGTCTCCGGCGTCTCGGTCTCGTTCGACGGATTCAAGGCGATCAACAATCTGAGCTTCCAGAACGGCCCCGCCGAACTGCGCGCGATCATCGGCCCCAACGGCGCCGGCAAGACCACCTTCATGGACATCGTCACCGGCAAGACCAAACCTGACGAGGGCCGCGTCATATGGGGCGAGAAATCAATCTCTCTTCTGAAACTGAGCGAGGCAAAGATTGCCCAGGCCGGGGTGGGGCGCAAGTTCCAGAA
>JABDPP010000448.1 GCA_013042765.1 Litoreibacter sp. | reverse complement strand
GGTCGAGACCGCAAAGCCGCGCACCGACCACAGCAGTCGCAACCGCCATCCATGCCCCGGACGTGTGGTAATCCGACACCGTGCCGTGAAGCGCAGGCCCGAGGCGTGATCCCAGCTCATAGCCAATGATCAGGGCCTCGAGAAAAGCGGTTCCGCTACAGTGCTCTGGCGCAAGTGCCAGGATCGCAGGCAGGAGCGCACACCCGATATGGCCCTTGGCCGGATTATATCCGTCATGCCCGTCGAGCGCGTCGATCATCATGCCGCCGGCAAGCGCGATGCCCGGCGGGCTCGCAGTGCCTTCGGCAAACATCAGGGGGGCGGAACCAGCAAAATCCTCCGCAGCGTGGGCGCAGATGATCCGCGCCAGCTTGGTCTGCGAACCGCCAATGGCCACGCCCAGAAGATCAAGTAGGCAATGCCTAGCCTGCGCCACGACCGCGTCCGGCGCGTCAGTCAGGCGGAAGCTGTGGGCGAAGGCGAGCGGCGATGCATTTTTTATGTCCTTCATGGGTCAATTTGTGCGCAAAGCCCGCGTCTTGTCCTGCCTGTTTGCGACATGCGCCCCGTTGACCTTTGAAGGTCCACCGCCCACAGTTCGAAATGCATCAGGAGGCGCAAATGAAAGAGGTTTTTGAAGGCAGCTTCACGCAGCAGGAACCGATCCCGGAAGAGGGTATCGCGGCTGCGCTAGAGGTTATGCAGCATGGCCGGTTGCACCGCTACAATGTTGCCGAAGGCGAGGCGGGCGAAGCCGCTCTGCTGGAACAGGAATTCGCGGATTTCACCGGTGCGTCTTACGCACTTGCCGTTGCGTCGGGTGGATATGCCATGGGCTGTGCTCTGCGCGCGCTTGGCGTCAGGCCAGGCGACAAGGTGCTATCCAACGGCTTCACGCTTGCGCCCGTGCCGGGTGCGATCGCCAGCGTTAATGCCGAGCCCGTTTTTGTCGAGACGACCGAGAATCTGACCATCGATCTGGGCGATCTGGCGGAGAGAATCAGAACCTCTCAGGCCGAAGTATTGCTGTTAAGTCACATGCGCGGGCACTTGTGTGACATGGATGCACTGATGCAGATCTGCGACTCCTCCGGTGTTCGCGTCGTCGAGGATTGCGCTCATACGATGGGTGCGACGTGGGACGGAACGCCGTCCGGGCGGCATGGAGCTTTCGGCTGTTACTCCTGCCAAACTTACAAGCATATCAACTCCGGAGAGGGCGGATTTTTGGTCTCTGACGATCCCGATTTGATGGCGCGCGCGATTATTTTGTCCGGTTCTTATATGCTCTTTGGGCGACATATTGCCTCTCCGCCCCCCGAAATATTCGAATCTGTAAAATGGGAAACACCGAACATTTCGGGTCGGATGGATAATCTGCGCGCAGCGATTCTACGCCCGCAGCTCACCCGGCTGCAGGCCCAGATTTCCGCCTGGAATGTCCGCTACCGGACAGTCGAGGACGGATTACGCAACACCCCCGGGCTCACGGTCATCGACCGCGACCCAAGGGGTGCCTATGTGGGATCCTCAATTCAGTTTCGGTTGCCGCAGGCCGCCGCTGGCGAAATCGAGGATTTCACCGCTCGCTGTGCGACGCGGGGGGTCGAATTGAAGTGGTTTGGGGCTCCCGAACCGCGCGCCTTCACTTCGCGATACGACAGCTGGCGATACGCCGGGACGCAACGCCTTCCGAGGACGGACAGAGTGCTGCATGGCCTTATTGACATGCGGCTGCCACTGACCTTCTCCATTGAGGACTGCCGCGTGATCTCGCGCATAATTCGCGAGGAGGCCCGGGCGATCCTGGACACCGCTGCCTGTGCCGGGTAGCGGTTCTATTCTGTCGCCAACGACACGGTAACCTTCTGAATTAACGCCAGAAAGCTGTGCCAGATGGAACACCCTGTTATGTTCCTCAACGATGCGTTTGAGATCCCCGGGCGCATAGGTGTGCGCTTCAGAGAGCCCCATCGCAAAGGCGCATAGTTTCGAGCAGAACCAGCGGTCCGGCGCGTGTCGTCTGAAATTCAGAAACTGGGTCATCATCAGGCCCCAGAAATCATACCCCTTGCCAATATGGCGAAGGGCCCGCGCCATCGTGTCAGACGGCGCCCAGGGCACCTCCACGAATTCCCACCGCGCGGGTTCAAATGTTATTTCCTTAGTCCGTACCCCGCCGTCCTTTCCGACGGCGGTTACGCACTGGTGAGTCTCTCCGGCAAGAGGCGGTTCATCACTCGAAAACATTTCACAGTGCGAGAACTGAGAGCGCGTTACGTATTGCACCACAGTATCGCTAAAAAACCGACCCTCTCCCCTGTAGAAGGCAAGATAGATCATAAGGCAGCACACATCCCAAAGTGTTATTAATGTTAATAAAATCCCTTGAATCGCGTTTTAAAGCAAGGAAAAGCTAGACCTTCCAAGGAGATGCGCGTATTAATGAACACATGTTCAATTAATGGAGCTTTTTGCCGATGTTCAGCGCTTCCATGAATTTCGACCTCGGCGAGGATGCGAATTCTCTGCGTGAGATGGTGCATAGATGGGCTCAGGAACGCGTTGCACCGATGGCCGCAGAGGTCGACGCGACGAACACCTTCCCGTCAGAGTTGTGGCGCGAGATGGGTGACTTGGGGCTTTTGGGCATCACCGTCGACGAAAAGTTCGGTGGCTCGAGTATGACATATTTGGCACACACAGTCGCGATTGAGGAGATCGCGCGGGCGTCGGCCTCTGTTTCGCTGTCCTACGGAGCCCATTCCAACCTCTGCGTGAACCAGATCAAGCTGAACGGCACGGAAGATCAGAAGGCGAAATACCTGCCCAAGCTGATCTCCGGCGAACATGTTGGTGCGCTGGCGATGAGCGAGGCGGGCGCCGGCTCCGATGTGGTTTCGATGAAGCTGCGGGCCGAGAAACGGAACGATCACTATCGCCTGAACGGGACGAAATACTGGATCACCAATGGTCCGGACGCCTCGACGCTGGTGGTTTACGCCAAGACCGATCCGGAGGCTGGGTCTAAGGGAATTACTGCCTTTATCATTGAAAAAGAGATGGTTGGTTTTTCCACCTCGCCGCATTTCGACAAGCTCGGTATGCGCGGCTCAAACACGGCCGAGCTGATCTTTGACGATGTCGAGGTACCGTTCGAGAACGTTTTGGGTGAAGAAGGGCGCGGAGTTCAGGTTCTGATGTCGGGCCTCGATTACGAACGTGTCGTGCTGGCGGGGATCGGGACCGGCATCATGGCTGCATGTCTGGATGCGATTATGCCCTATCTCGCCGAGCGCAAACAGTTCGGCGAACCAGTCGGAAATTTCCAACTGATGCAGGGCAAGATTGCGGACATGTACACGGCGATGAACTCTGCCCGGGCCTATGTCTACGAGGTGGCCAAGGCCTGCGATCGCGGCGAGGTCACGCGGCAGGATGCGGCGGCCTGCGTGCTATATTCGTCAGAAGAGGCGATGAAACAGGCGCATCAGGCCGTGCAGGCCATGGGTGGTGCGGGTTTTCTGGCGGACAGCCCCGTGGCCCGGCTTTTCCGGGACGCAAAACTGATGGAGATTGGCGCCGGAACCAGTGAAATCCGCCGCATGTTGATCGGCCGGGAATTGATGGGAACGATGTCATGAAGGAGCCTTTGACGACATTGAGCGCGAGCCTCGTCCTGGCTCTGTCCGCAGTGCCCTCCGTCGCGGCGGAGCCTTTGACAGAAGACAAGCTTCAGGTGCTGTCCTGCCTAGAGCAATTGGACCAGGGGGCGGAGTGGTCACAATGCCTCGATCTGATGTTTGGGCCTTGCGCGGAGCATAAGGTCGGCTCGGAGGTGCATCTCGCCTGTTTGGGCGAGGAACGTCTGAGCTGGCGGCTGGTACTCGTCGAGTTGCAGGCACAGGTGTTTGAGGCGGTTACGCCATCGGGTGCCAGCGATTTGGCGACGCTTCTTGGGCAGTGGACGGGCTACGTGGTTCAGAAATGCGAGGCTGTCGGGACCGCGCGTGCGGACATTAGTTCTGAGGCGGGCCAGTTGGGCTGCGAGATCACCGAAATGGTTGGTCTTTCAGGAGAATTTGCAGCCTGCCTCGAAGGTCGATCGGCCGCGCCCTATTGCAGCTATCCGCAGAATTGAGGGGCAGAGATGCGACTGACCTCCTCCATATCGCCGTCGTCTGACACGTTTCAGGAGAACCTCGCGCGCAATAGCGCTGCGCTGGAGATCTGTGCAGAAGCCGCAGCCGCTGCGGCGTCGGGGGGTGGTGAGAAATCGCGGGAACGCCATGTTTCCCGCGGCAAGATGCTGCCACGCGATCGTGTGGCGAACCTGCTCGATCCCGGCGCGCCCTTTCTGGAGATCGGCGCCACGGCAGCGCACGGCATGTATGAGCGCGCCGCCCCCTGCGCCGGGCTGATCGCGGGCGTCGGGCGGGTACATGGTCAGGACGTCATGGTGGTCTGCAATGACGCCACCGTGAAGGGCGGAACCTATTTTCCGATGAGTGTGAAGAAACACCTGAGAGCGCAGGAGATCGCGGCCGAGTGTAACCTGCCCTGCATCTATCTGGTCGACAGCGGTGGCGCCAATCTGCCCAATCAGGACGAGGTTTTTCCCGACCGCGATCATTTCGGCCGGATTTTCTACAATCAGGCGCAGATGAGCGCGCGGGGGATCCCCCAGATTGCCGTGGTGATGGGGTCATGCACGGCGGGCGGTGCTTACG
>JABDPP010000442.1 GCA_013042765.1 Litoreibacter sp. | reverse complement strand
GTGGAGTGCAGCGCAAACGTACGGAAAGAAGTGACGAGATCAACGAGATCCTCGGATCTGAAAATGAGCAATTGCGGTACTATCTAGACGTCGTGCAGAATGAGTCACAGGACTCGCTCAGGATGCGGCTTGTACAGGCGGGCTACTTCTCAAAATCAGCCCTGGCGAAATTCAACCTCATTCGGCTGTCTCTCTCGGCAGTGACCTTTTTTGTTACGCAGCTTGGAATTAGTTTCATTGCTCCCTCGGTTTCAAATCTGGCCACGCTCTTGGCCGGAGCCATTGCGGCTGGGCTTGTATTTATTCTGTCGGCCGTGGTTCTGGAACAAATAGGAAAGAGACGAACACGCGAGTTTCGCAAGCTCTTTCCGGACTTTATGGATCTCCTGCTGGTGTGCGTTGATGCTGGGTTAAGCGTCGGAGCAGCCATTGATCGCGTGACCCGCGAGTTTCTGATGACCACTCCGGATTTCGGAATGCAACTGTCGATTATCAACTTGGAGGTTCGTGCCGGTCGCCCACTGCATGAGGCTCTGAGCAGTTTTTCGAAGCGCGTAAACGTGGAAGAGGCCAATACGCTGGCCGTGTTATTCAAACAATCCGAGGAGCTCGGCGCCAGCATTACCAAGACCTTGCGCGTCTTCAGCAAGGAGATGCGGACACTCCGGATCATCCGGGCCGAAGAGAAAGCGAATTCTCTACCTGTTAAGATGCTATTCCCAATGGCAACTTTCATGTTCCCGGTGAACCTGATTATCGTCTTAGTGCCGATTATGTTTACCATTATCTCCGTGTTTATGCAGATGTCGCCGGGCTGATTGGAAGACAGAGATGATCAAAACCGTACCGCAAGAGACATGTCAGGATCGCATTCTGTGCTCGTCTCTGAGTACAGGTTCGACATTTGCCCGTCGTGGCCAGAAAGAGTGAGTCGGAAACATGTTGTGGAAATCTAAGAAAGAAGAAAAAGAAGAAACAGACGAAACAGTATCGGAGGAAGCGGTCATGAACCTTCCAAAGGAAACTTTTTCGAGCGGGATCACCTATGCTTCGCCCCCCAGGACGGTGGAAGATACCGGCCTGTCTTCGAGCTTTCTGATTGGTCTCGTCTGCAAGATCATGCACGAGTCTGGCACTTTGACACCCGCGATGATCGCCCACGAGATCAAGCTGCCAAGGACCGTCGTTCGCCTGATCATCAAGGAGATGGTAGCGCTCATGCTCGTTGAATCCCGCGGGCTCGAGTCGGAGGATATCAAATCCGATATCCGCTATTCCCTGACCGATACCGGTCGCAACTGGGCGCTCGAGGCGATGCTCTTGTCCCAATATGTGGGGCCGGCCCCGGTCACGCTTCAGGAGTTCGAGCGGCAGGTGAAGCTGCAGTCCATCAACAACGAAGAGGTTCACCGCGCCACGCTGGAGAAGTCGATGACGCATCTGGTCCTGCCCAAGGGCATGATGGCGCAGGTCGGCCCCGCGGCGAATTCCGGACGATCCGTTTTGCTTTATGGCGAGCCTGGGAACGGCAAAACGTCGATTGCCGAGGCGCTGGGCAAGTCGTTTCACGATACGATTTATTTCCCGCACGCGGTTCTGGTCGGCAACCAGATCATTCGGTTCTTCGATGAGACGCTGCACGAGGTCGTTGATCTGCCCGAAGGCGCTCCGCCGATCGATGCGCGCTGGGTGCCCTGCGAGCGGCCGGTTGTGATTGCCGGCGGCGAATTGACCCTCGACCGGCTGGACCTCCAGTTCGACCAGACCTCGCGTTTTTACGAGGCCCCGATGCACCTCAAGGCTTTGGGCGGTGTCTTCGTGCTCGACGATTTCGGCCGTCAGGTCTCTAGACCGCAGGAGTTTCTCAACCGCTGGATCGTGCCGCTGGAGAAGGGCTTTGACATCATGTCGCTCCACACCGGCAAGAAGTTCACCCTGTCCTTCGACCAGCTGGTGGTGTTTTCTTCGAACCTTATGCCCGAGGAACTGGGTGACGGTGCGTCCCTGCGGCGGATCTATTTCAAGATCCATGTCCCGAGCCCTACGCGTGAGGATTATATCCATATCTTCAAGGATGCCTGCGCTGAATATGGTCTGGAATGGCGACAGGACGTGGTGGAACAGTTCTTCGACAAGGAATACGAGGCCAAGAACAACGTCACGTCGGGCGCGCACCCGGGCTTCCTGATCCGTCACATCATCGCGGCGTGCCGGTATCTCGACCGCCCGGTCGAACTCAGCACGGAACTGCTGGAGCTCGCCGCCCAGAACATCACGGCCGCCAAGCGGACCCAGTCCTGAACCAGGGCGGGCACGGCCCGTGAGCCAGGGGAGGGTCGCATGATCCCTGACATCGAACAGGCCCGGCAAATTGCTCAAGAGCATTGCGCCGCCTGGACCGCGGGCGATGCGGCGCGGGTTGCCGAGCGCTATTCGGCCAGCACCAGTTTCGGGATGAACGGGGCGGAGCCGATGACGACCCGCGATGAGATCGCCGCAATGGCAGCCGGCTTCATGTCCGATTTTCCCGATCTTGTCCTGACCTGTGATAGAGTGCTCGTGGCGGATCATCACATGGTTTACGCGTGGACATTCGTGGGCCGCCACAAGGAGACAGGGACGCCCGTGCGGTTTTCCGGCTGGGAAGAGTGGGATCTGGACGAGGACCTCAACGTGGTGAAATCCCTCGGCTGGTATGACGCGGACGATTACGAGCGTCAGGTCTCAGGCTAGGCACCAAGCCAGATCAGGCAGTTTGGGTTCCGGTCACCTCAGCCGGGCTGCGCGTTGCGGCCTGACCTGCGAACATCAGGCGATAGACAGGCGGCACGAAGAGGAGTGTCAGCGGCGAGGCCAACACCAGCCCTCCGATCATCAGTGTGGCCATTGGTTCGAACAGCGCCCCGCCGAACAGCGCCATCGGCAACAGCCCCAGAACCGTTGTCAACGAGGTCAGCAGGACCGGCATCAGTCGTTTGCTCGAAGCCAACACGATTGCCTCGTCGAGCGGCAGGGACGCACGCTCGATATCGATCTGGTCAATCAGCACGATCGCGTTGTTGATGATGATCCCCATCAGCGAGATCAGCCCGAGGATCGCGAAGAAGGAGAGCGGTTGATTTGTCAGCAGCAAGGCCAGCGGGGCGCCGGCCACGATCATCGGGATGGTCAGGAAGGTCAGCGCGACGCGCCGCACCGAATTGAACTGGTAGATCAGCGCGGCCAGCATGACCATGAGCGCGATCGGCATCCCGGCGGCCAGTTTCGCGTTGGCCTCCGCGGCGTCCTCGCTCTCACCGCCGACGCTCACGATGTAGTCGGGGCCAAGCTCCAGTGACGCGAGCACCGGCGCGATACTGGCTTCCACCTCGGCGGCGGACAGGGTGCCGCTCTTTGCGGAGATCTCGATCTGGCGGACCTGATTTTCGCGCCGGATCTGGGAGAGGTCCAGACGCGGCCGGAATACCGAGACCTGATCGAGCGAGACCAGCCCCGTATCAGTGGGGATCGACAAGTTGGAGAGATCCTCGAGACTGTCGCGATAGGCTTCCTCCGCGCGAACAACGATGGGGATCTGGTCGTCGCCATCGCGGAAGACGGAATACCGGGTTCCGGTGAAATAGGTCTCCATCACGTCGGAGATGTCACTGGAGGTCACGCCCAGTTCGCGGGCTTTCTCCTGCAGGATGTCGATGCCGATGGTCAGGGTTTTGTTGCCCCAGTCATTCTGGTTCAGGATCATGTTGGGCAGCGCGGCAAATCCCGCCTCGATCCGGTCGGCGGCGGTCAGCATCGTGTCGGCGTCGGGGCCGGTGATCTTGATGCGCACGATACCCGACTCGCTGCCGCCCATGGACAGCCGCGTGATGCGGGCGCGGGCGGCGGGATGGAACTGGTAGAGATGGTCCCGGGCGCGCTCTGCCGCCGTTACCGCGCCCTCGAAGCTTTCGGTGTTCACGACGAGAAAGGCGCTGGACGGATCGGTATCGGCCGGCGAAAGGGCGAGGTAGAAGCGTGGCCCGCCATGGCCAACGAAGAGGGTTGTATTGACCACTTCGGGATTAGCCTCCGGGTCGCGGAGCCAGGCTTCGATGGCAAGCGCCTCCTCGCGAGTTTCGGAAATCGCGGTGCCTTTCGGCATGTCGAGATAGACGAGATATTCGGCCCGCTCAGACAGCGGGAACATCTCTGACTTGAGGCTGCCGAAGGTCGAGATCCCCAGGGCGACCAGAAGGTAGCTGCCGATCGCGACAGGCACCCCGAAGCGCAGGATCTTGCGGATCACCGTGGCATAGGCGCGGGTGATGGCATTGTCCTCCTCGGCCTCCTCAGTGCGCGCAGCCGCAGGTTTCAGGGTGTTGGCGGCGAGGAAGGGCAGGATGTAATGCGCTGTCAGCCACGATCCCAGCAGCATGACCCCGACCACCGCGCCGAGCGAGAAGGCGAACTCTCCGGTTGTGCCGTCGAGAATGAGCATCGGCAGGAAGGCTGAGACGGTCGTCACAGAGGCCACCGCGAGAGGGATGAAAAACTGCCCGCTGGCCGCCTTGGCCGCGTCTCCGGGGCGGGCTCCGTTCTTGATGCGGGTGGTGATATCCTCGACCACCACAAGCCCGTTATCGACCAGAAGCCCCAACGAGATGATGACCGCCGCGATCGAGATCTGTTCAAGGTCGATCCCGATCCGACCCATGCCCATCAGCGCAAAGGACACGGTGAAGGGCACGATGCTGGCGATGATCAGCGCGGGACGGATACCGAGGAAGATCAGCATGACCACCAGCACCACCGCGAAGGTCTGCGCGACGTTGGACAGCGCGCCGTTGATCGCGATGGTCACGTTGGTCTCCTGCGCGGTGGAGAAATTGTAAGAGATGCCGATCGGTTGGGTCTGCTCGAGCGCCGTGACGGCTGCCTGCAGGTCGCGCCCGACTTTCTGGATATCGCGGTCCTCCGCCATTTCGACGCTGACAAGAACCGCGGGCGCGCCATTGAAGTAGACGGGCTTTTCCATCGGGTCGACATATCCGCGGCGCACGCTCATGAGATCGCGCAGCCGGACAATATCGCCACTGGGGATCTGGGTCAGAACTGCGCCGATATCTTCCAGCGTGTTGAAGTTGCCATTGGCCTCGAGAATGATCGTGGTGCCGTCCGCGTCGAGCCGGCCGGCCGGCAGGATGACATTCTGGTTGCGCAGGTCGCTGAGCACTTGCGGCAGTTGGACACCGATGGCCGCCAGCCGCCGGCTGTCGATCTCAAGCCAGATCCGTTCCTCCTGTTCGCCCTGAAGCGAGACCTTGGTGATGCCGGAGACCTTGTAGAGCCCCGATCGCAGCGCCTCCGCCGCGTTCGAGATCTCGGCATAGGAGAACCCCTCGCCGGTGACGGCGATGGTCGCAATCGCAACATCGCCGTAATTGGTGTTGACGAGGGGGCCATAGGTGCCGTCGGGCAAATCGCCGGCGCTGTCCTCCATCTTCTGGCGGAGTTCGACAAATACGGTGTCGAGCTGCTCTGCGGGAACACTTTCGTAGATGCTGATGTTGAGCTGGGCCTGTCCGCTGGTGATGAGTGTCGAGATATCCTCGACCTCACCTATCTCGCGCGCGGCTCGCTCCAGCGGGACGGCGATCAGGTCCTCGATCCGTTCGGGTTCCATCCCGGGAAACTGGGCCACCACGACGGCGGAGCGGATCGTGATCGCGGGGTTTTCGCGTTTGGGCAGCGCGCTATAGCTCATGACGCCAAGGGCGATAAGCGCCAGCATGGCCAGCACGGTGAGGCGGGATTTCTCGATCCCGAAACGCGCGAGGAAATCCATCGCTCAGCCCTCGCCGTCCAGCAGTTTCACTTTCTGGCCTTCGCGCAGGAAGGATACTCCGGCCGACGCGATAATGTCACCGGGTTCCAGCCCCTCGAGCACGATGATCGAGTTCTGCTGGACGCCGCCCACCGTCACCGTCCTGCGAGTGACCGTCGTGTTGTCC
>JABDPP010000437.1 GCA_013042765.1 Litoreibacter sp. | reverse complement strand
ACGTGATCCAGGCGGATGGCGGAACGCGCTGCGCGTCGATTACCGGCGGTTGGGTTGCCTTGAAACTTGCGACCAATGCGCTGCTGAAATCGGGTGTTCTGATAAGCGATCCAATCACCGATCACGTGGCGGCTGTCAGTTGCGGAATTTACGCCGGTCAACCCCTGCTCGACCTCGACTACATCGAGGACAGCGACGCAGGCACGGATGCGAATTTCGTGATGACCGGTAGCCAAGGACTGGTAGAGATCCAGGGCTCTGCCGAAGGTGCTACATTCAGTCGGGATGAGTTCAACACTTTGATGGATCTGGCTGAAGAAGGTGTCTCGCAACTCGTTGCGGCCCAGAAAGCTGCCGTCGGGGAATAGAACATGCGCAAATTCCAAGGGAATACCCTGTTAGTGGCAACGCATAACAAGGGAAAACTGGAGGAGATCGCACATCTTCTCGAGCCGTTTGGGATCAAGGTGACCTCCGCAGCTGAGCATAACCTGCCCGAACCGGAAGAGACCGAAACAACTTTTGTCGGAAACGCGCGGATTAAGGCCCATGCTGCTGCCAAGGCGACAGGGCTGCCGGCATTAGCGGATGACAGTGGCCTTGAGATTGATGCCCTCGATGGGGCTCCGGGCGTTTATACCGCTGATTGGGCAGAAACCGGGAACGGCCGTGATTTCGAAATGGCAATGTCCCGTGTGAACACTGAATTAGTGTCTAAAAAGGCAAAAATGCCCAGAAAGGCACGATTTTGCTGCACGCTTGTCCTTGCCTGGCCGGACGGTCATGACGAGGTGTTTCCCGGCACGATCGAAGGACAGGTGGTCTGGCCAATGCGTGGCGATCAGGGGCATGGCTACGATCCGATCTTCATGGCGGACGGATATGACAAAACGTTCGGCGAGATGGATCGATGGGAAAAGAACAGGATCAGCCACCGCGCTGACGCGTTTGCCAAACTGGTCAAGCTCTTTGACCAGTGATCGGCTGAGATCGGGTGGGTTTGGCCTTTATATCCATTGGCCCTTTTGCCAGGCCAAGTGCCCCTATTGCGACTTCAACAGCCATGTCTGGCAACATATCGATCAGTCACGCTGGACGAAGGCCTACCTGTCCGAGCTTGATCGCGTTGCGGCGGAAACACCTGATCGCGTATTGAACTCAGTCTTTTTTGGCGGCGGCACACCAAGCCTGATGGAACCGGAAACGGTCGATCAGATCCTGTCGCGCATAAGGGCCAACTGGCCTATCGCAAATGATTTCGAGGTAACGCTGGAAGCCAATCCAACCTCCGTCGAGGCGCAGCGGTTCGCAGGATATCGCCAAGCCGGGGTGAATCGGGTTTCCATGGGATTTCAGGCTCTTAATGACAATGATCTCAAGGCACTAGGCCGGTTGCACAACGTTTCTGATGCACTGAAAGCCTACGAAATCGCACAGGAAGTTTTCGATCGTTTCAGCTTCGATCTGATCTATGCCCGGCAGAACCAGACAGTCACCGATTGGGAGAAAGAATTAAGGCAAGCATTGGCGATGGGGCCGACTCATTTATCGCTCTACCAGTTGACGATCGAGGAGGGTACGGCCTTTGGTGACAGGTTTGCACGTGGCCTTTTGCGCGGTCTTCCTGACGAAGAGGTCGCTGCAAAGATGTACGAGATTACCCAAGCTCTGACCGTTGAGGCCGGGTTGCCGGCCTACGAGATTTCCAATCATGCACGAGCCAACGATGTCTCACTGCACAATCTGATCTATTGGCGGGGCGGGGATTACCTTGGCATTGGCCCCGGTGCGCATGGGCGTGTCTCGATTGGGAAGGACAGATTTGCCACGGATACTGAACTGGCCCCGCAGGTATGGTTGCAGCAAGTGGAAACGCTGGGTTCTGGCGAAAAGTCGCGCGATGTGATCACAAAATACGATCAGGGGCTCGAATATGTGATGATGTCGCTTCGCCTGGCGGAGGGTTGTGATCTTGATCGTCTCGCCGAGATTTCAAGTAATCAGGTTAAATTAAATAATATCAATAAGTTAGAGAGTCTCAGTTTAATTAGTAGAGAAAATAGCACTCTCAGAGTTCCCACCGATAAACGCATTCTTCTGAACAGTATCCTGGCCGAACTGGTGGCTTGAAAACTGACTACATCGCAATGAGACGGCGGCAAAGCTCATCCAGCTCTGCGAAATCCTTGTAGTCGACAGTCACCTTGCCGCTTTCACCGCCCTGCCTATGCGTAATCGTAACCTTCATGCCAAGATTCGCAGCGATATCCTTCTCCAGCGCAACCGTATCGGCATCCTTGGTCGATGCTTTCACCGGAGCAGCGGTCGCTTTCTGCCCAGCGGCGGATCCTTGCTTCATCAAGGCCTCGGTTTCGCGGACCGAAAGACCCTTATCAATAACGGATTTTGCGAGGCTGACCGGATCCTCCGCTGTAATCAAGGCGCGCGCGTGCCCAATTGAAAGCGCACCCTCCCGGAGCCATTTCAACACCGCGTCCGGCAATGTGAGAAGCCGCATCAGGTTCGCGATATGACTTCTACTTTTTCCGAGGGCCTGAGCCAGCTGCTCTTGCGTATGACCAAACTTCTCCTGCAACTGCCGATACCCGAGCGCTTCTTCAACCGGGTTGAGATCCGCTCTCTGGATATTCTCGATAATCGCGATCTCAAGAACTTCCGTATCGTTGAAATCACGTAAAACTACTGGAATTTCATGTACTTGCGCCATTTGAGCGGCACGCCAACGACGTTCACCGGCCACGATCTGAAACCGCGATCCGTCCTTTGGATCAGTCCTGACGATTAGCGGCTGGATGATACCCTTTTCCCGAATGGAATCCGCAAGCTCCTGCAAGGCGGATTTGTCGAAATCCCGTCGTGGCTGATCTGGATTTGGCACAATCGCTTCAATTGGAACCGTCCGATCCAACCGTGTTGAAACAGGTTGAGCGCCGGCCTGGGATGTTTCCGCGCCAAGGTCCACGTCAGCCATCAAGGCCGACAATCCGCGCCCAAGTCCGCGTTTTTCCTTTTTCTGCGCCATATCAGCCTCGCTCCCCTTTGAGCCGTTCAAGTATCTCGACCGCCAACGCCTTGTAGGCCACCGCACCCCGGGATGTCGGATCGTAATTGGTGACGGGGAGCCCGTAGGACGGGGCCTCACTCAGCCTGACATTCCGCGGTATCATCGTTTGAAAGACCAGCGATTTCAAATTCGCACGTGCATCCATTTCGACCTGATGACACAAGTTGTTGCGTCTATCATACATGGTCAACACAATACCTTCCAGTCTGAGCCTTGGATTTGCGGTTTCCCGGATCTCGCGAACCGACAACATGAGCTGCGATAAGCCCTCGAGGGCAAAGAACTCTGCCTGTAATGGAACCAGAACGGAATCTGAGGCTACCATGGCGTTGAGTGTCAAAAGGTTAAGCGATGGTGGGCAGTCAATCAGGATGAAATCCAGTTCCATCTTGTCGGCCGCGGGACCGTGTAGCGCATCGCTCAGCATAAAAATCCGCCTGGTTGCGGAGATGAGCTCCAAATCCGCCGAACTCAGATCTGTCGTTGCCGGGGTGATAAGGAGGTTTGGAACGTCTGTTTCAATCGCGACCTCACTCAGATCGTTGTCGTTCAGCAGAAGATCGTAAGTCGTCAGCTTTCGATCTTTCATTTCCAAACCAAGGCCTGTCGATGCGTTCCCTTGCGGATCAAGATCAACCAAGAGCACCTTGCATCCTTGCGCCGCCAGAGCTGCACTGAGATTTATGGCCGTTGTTGTTTTCCCGACGCCCCCTTTTTGGTTGGCGATCGAAATAATTCGGGGCTTACCACTGCTCATCTTTGGGAAATCGGCCTCAAGTTGGAGATTCTTAGGACAACGCTCTGATCGCTCGTCGCACTCTGTATTTTCTGAAGGTCAAAAGCCCAGGACGCAAGCGCTTCGTCGACTTCTTCCTGATAGTTTGCGCCTTTTAGCAAAAGGGCAACGCCGCCGCGTGATAAATGCCGTTGGATCAAAGGCAACAACCGCGGTAAGGGCGCCAAGGCTCGCGCCGTCACCACATCCGATTCCACGGGCGCGGCCGATTCAATCCTCTGGTTCAGAACGTTAGCCCCCAAACCCAGAGCTCCCGACACCGTCGTGAGAAACGCGCATTTCCGAGCATCAGATTCCAGAAGCGAGATCTTGAGCCCCGGCATGTGTTCGTTTGCAAGAATGGCAAGAACAAGCCCGGGAAATCCTCCACCAGAACCAAGATCGACAAGACTACGTGCGCCATCCGGTATGAGTTTGAAAACCTGGGCGGAATCCTCGATATGACGGGTCCAGGCCTCATTTAGAGTCCCGGCGGCAACCAGGTTTATCTTCGGGTTCCACTTTTTCAGGAGATCTGTATAGAACTCCAGCGCGTGCAGTGTTTCACGTGAAACATCCATTGATGAAAGATAGTGTCCAGGCTGCTCCGTCACGCCGTTTTCTTAACCTGACGCCGTATTCGACCAAGAACGAGCGTAAGCGCGGCTGGCGTTACACCCTCAATACGTGCTGCCTGACCTAGATTCGCCGGTCGTGCGCGGACGAGTTTTTCCCTTATTTCATGCGACAGGCCATCAATAGAGCCATAATCCATATCCGCGGGGATCCTGAGCGCTTCATCTTTCCTAAGCGCTTCCGCATCCCTTGACTGGCGATCGAGATAATTTGCGTAAAGCGCTTCCTTGCTGAGTCGATCAGCCAAATCAGAGGGGATTTCCGCCAGTTCAGGCCAAATTCCCTTTAGCCCTGCAAAATCAATGTCCGGGAAAGACAGAAGCTCAAAGGCCGAACGACGCTTGCCATCCTTATTGATCGACACACCGGTCGCACTAACCTCCTGAGGGCTCGCGGACAGTGAGGAAAGCGTAGCCCGCACCGCCCCAAGACCTTCAACCTTTGTCTCAAAGGCTATTTCGCGCGTTTCTGACACGCATCCCGCCTCAATCGCGATCGGCGTAAGGCGTTGATCGGCATTATCTGCGCGCAAGGACAGCCGGAACTCCGCCCGTGACGTAAACATTCGGTAGGGTTCTGCCACACCCCGCGTTACCAGATCATCAATCATGACACCAATATAAGCATCGGATCGACTCAAGATCACTGGATCTTCATCCTGACCGGAACGAGACGCGTTCAATCCAGCCATCAGGCCCTGTGCGCCGGCCTCTTCATATCCGGTAGTGCCATTGATCTGACCAGCCAGATAAAGGCCATCAATGTCCTTGAGCTCCAAAGTCGGCTTCAAGCATCTGGGATCGACATAGTCATATTCGATCGCATAACCCGGTTGAACGATCTCCGCCTGCTCGAGACCGCAGATCGAATGAACATAATCTTCCTGGACCTCAAGCGGCAGAGACGTCGAAATACCGTTCGGATAAACGGTCGTGTCATCCAACCCTTCCGGCTCCAGAAAGACCTGATGGGATGATTTGTCCGCGAAACGCATGATCTTGTCT